>CAOPQH010000028.1 GCA_948505485.1 uncultured Clostridia bacterium | reverse complement strand
ACCTACCATGCTAGAAAATAGACACTGACCTGAATATGAAATACATAATGCACCATGAACAAATACTTCTATTTCAATATTAGTATTTTTACAAATATGTTCAATTTCATTTATCGAAAGTTCGCGAGATAAAACAACTCGCTTAAATCCTAAATTTTCTAATTGTTTTACACCTTCTAAATTATGTACAGTCATTTGAGTACTTGCATGTAAAGTTATATCAGGAAATGATTTTAATAATTGACTTGCAAGCCCTAAATCTTGAATAATTATTGCATCTATGCCGAATTCATAGGCTTTTTTAGCTAATTCAAAAGCTTGTTCAAATTCATTGTCTTTTATTAAAGTATTTAATGTAAGATTAGTTTTTACATTTCTTAATTTAGCATAGTTTATAGCATCTTCTAGTGTTTTTAAATCAAAGTTAGTTGCAAAAGCCCTTGCACTAAACGTATTAGCTCCAAAATATACTGCATTAGCACCATTTTGTACAGCAGCTTTTAAGCATTCAAAATTACCAACAGGTGACAATAGTTCTATCATTTAAATTCTCCTTTTTATATATTGTAACATAAATTTTGAAATTCGCATACTATATTGTATAAAAGATAAAGGAGGTAAACATATGCCAGAAGATAATAGAAATGATTGCTGTTGCAATAATAATGGTCTTTTAGGAGGATTGTTTGGTGGCAATGGATGTGGTTGCGGAAACGATAGTACTATATTATTTTTCATAATAATATTCTTATTATTATTTACAAATTTTGGGTGTTGCGGAAGAGGTTAAAAGCTTCTTCCGATTTTTACATTTATTTTACATTTTCTTTACAAAAGTATGAAAAATGCTAATTTAATTGACTTACAAAATATAAGAGTGATATACTTATTATGACTAAAAATGATTAAAAATACCATAAAAGCTAAAAAATACCAAAAGATAGTAAATATATAGAAAATAACAAAAGAGGTGATAAAATGAAAAGTATAAAAAGAATATTAACTATAATGTTACTAATAGTAATATTTTTTACATTATTAAATCTATTCTTTACAATTGAATCGCTTTCAGCTACACAAAAGATTAGTTCAGATATAAATTCAATAGATAATTCAAAATATCCTGGAATAAAGTCTCAAATACAACAATTAAAAAAAGCACATCCAAATTGGACATTTAAAATATTATATACAGGAATAAATTGGAATACAGTTATTGCAAATGAATATGTCGGACATGGCTCATCACCACGTAATTTAGTGCCAGCAAATCAAAGTAATTATGCAGGAGATTGGATTTGTGCAATATGTAAAAATAATAAATATGATAGTGGAAGTTGGGTTTGTGCATCTGAGTCTGCAATAAAATATATGATGGATCCAAGAAATTCAATAAATGAATCAGATGTTTTTCAATTTCAAGAATTATCATATAGTGGATATGATGGGAATACAATAAATAGCATGGTTAGAGGAACTTTTTTAAATAATACTTCATGTAAAAATGCAATAAAAGAAGCATCTAAACAAAGCAATGTTAGTCCTTATTATATTGTTGCTAGAATTTTACAAGAGCAAGGAACTTCAGGAACAGCATTAACAAAAGGAAAAGGATATAATAACCAATATATAGGAGTTTATAATGTATTTAATATAGGTGCAACTGGCTCAGGAAAAGATAAAGTTATATTAAATGGATTAAAAAAAGCTAAAGAAAAAGGGTGGACAAGTTTAGAAAAATCTATAAAAGGTGGAACACAAGAAATTGCTAAAAATTACATAGCACGAGGACAAAACACATTATACTTACAAAAATTTGATGTAGATAATTCAGATAATAGCTTATATTATCATCAATATATGCAAAATATACTAGCTGCACAAAATGAAGGAACATCATTAAGAAGAACTTACAACACAGTAAACACAATAAATGGGAAATACACATTTATTATACCTGTATATGAGAATATGCCTACATCAGTATGCACAAGACCATCAACTCAAACATCAGGTAAAGTTACAACAGATATAGTAAAAGTTAATGTAAATTCTTCAATAAAAATGAGAAGTGAACCTAATGGTAGTAAAACAGTTGGATACTTATATAAAGATGAAATAGTTACTAGATTAGAAAAGGCTAAAAATAAAGTTGATGGAACGTATTGGGATAAAGTTATGAAATCAAGTGGTACTATAGGGTATGTTGCAAGACAGACATCAGATAATGAAAAGAATTATAAAAAATATTTAGTAGAAATAGAAAGTGAAAATACAAATAATAATCAGCAACCAAACAATATCAGTAATGATAAAATTCAATTTAACAAAATAGATAAAACTATTACTGTTATTCCTGAAACAAAAGTATCAGACATAGTTAGTTTATTGGGTAATCAAACAATTATTAAAAATTCAGATAAAAAACAATTATCTTCATCTTCAATGGTAACAACAAATACAAATGTAAATGGTGAATATACAGTAGTAGTATTAGGCGATATAAACGGAGATGGAAAAATAGATACAGCTGATTTATTAATGATACAAAAACATTTATTATCTATTAAAAAAATAACAAATAATGTAAAAATGAAATCAGCAGATATAAATAGAGATGGAAAGATAAATACAGCTGATTTATTAAAGATACAAAAGAAATTATTAGGAATTTCAAACATTACTTTTTAAGGAGGTAAAAAATTGAAAAACATAAAAAAGGTAATAAGTATTCTAATATTATCATTAGGAATTATATGCTTATTTCAAAGTGATGTAAAAGCAGCAAATGCTAAGATATCAGTAAGTAATACTAATCCGAAGCCAGGAGAAAAAGTAACTGTAACAGCTAATGTAACAGCAGGAGCTTGGAATTTAAAATTTTCAGGAAATGGAAAAAATGAAACAATATATGGTTATACAAATAAAAATGGAAATTCTTCAGCTTCAAAAAGTATAACATTTACTGCAGGTACTGTAGGACAAAAATATACGTTTTCATTAAATGGAGATATGACAGATATCAATGCTGATAATGCACAAAATGTTAGTAAATCAACATCAATAACAGTTGCAAAAAATACAGTAAGCAATCAATCAAATGGAGCAACAAGTAGTCAAAACTCTAATTCAAATAATAACTCAAATAATGATTCAAATAATAGGTCAAGCAATTCAAATAGTAATCAGAATAACTCAAATAATTCTACAGAAAAAGATCCTACATTTAAAACTGTAAATGAAATGGCTACTGTAACAGAAAAAATAAACTTTAGAAGTTCATATTCAACTAGTTCGTCTGTGTTAGGAAAAATATCAGAAGGAGAAACAGTTACAAGAATAGGAATTGGTAGTAATGGATGGAGTAAAATTCAATATGATGGAAAAATGGGGTATATAAAATCAGAATATTTATCAGTTTCAAATGAAGCCACAGAAGAAAATCAAGAAGAAACTCCATTTGGATTAGATATATTAAAAATAAGTGATTTAGAATTAAATCCAAAATTTAGCACAGATATATATGAATATACAATAAGCACAACAGATAAAATAAAAAAACTAGATATAAAAGAAGCAGTTGCAAATGTACAAACTGCAAAAATAGAAATATTAGGAAATGAAGACTTTGCTGTAGGAAAAAACATAGTAAGAATAAGTGTTACTGATACGGCTTCAGAAAGAAGTGCAGTTTATCAAATAACAGTAAATATAGAAGAGATAAAAGAAGCTCCTGACCAAACTATCTTTAATGACGAGACAAACAAAATAAATAATGATATAAACATAAAAAAATGGATAATAAGAGGAATTATAATTTTTGTAACTATAGTTATGATAATTATGTTTATATTAAGGTATAGAACATTAAGACACAAAGATAAAGAAAAGGAATATAGCAGAAGAGATGGGTATGTTATAATAGATGAAAAATTTGACGAATTAGAAAAAGATAAAGATAAAATTGCACAAATAGAACAATTTGACGAAGAAATAGAAAAAAATAAAACTAAAGAGATTGAGCCACCAGTACAGCCAAGAAGAATGAAAAAAACTAAAGGAAAACATTTTTAATTTTACAAAAATGTTACAAAAACAATATAAATCTATTACATGAAATGAAATTATTGTAATAGATTTATTTTTATTATATACTGAATATGTATTTGTATGGAAAAGAGGAGAAATATGAAAAGACAAAAATATTTAATTAGCATTATTTTAATAATGTTAATATTAGGCATTACGAATGTTTCTAATGCAACAATAATTAGTGATAGATATACAAGATGGTCTCAATTATCAGAGACAGAAAAAAATAATTCTATACAACCTAATATGTATAGCATAAATATAAATGAAGGAATAAAAGATTCTAACAAGAATAAGTTTAGTAAATTAAAAGATAGCCTGCAAGAAAAATATTTTTTAAAAGACAATATAAAAGTTAATGTAAAAAATCAGCAAACAACAAATACTTGTTGGGCATTTTCTGCAATAAGTTGTTTAGAGACAAATATAACAATAAAAAGTAAAAAAGAATCACCACTATATTCTGCAAGACATATGGATTATGCTACAAGTAAAACATTTAAGAATAATGTAATAAACCCAATGGGATTTAATAGAGAACTTAAAAGTGGTGGAAATCCTATAATTGCATTTACATATTTTGTTAATGGAACAGGTCCGGTTTTAGAAAAAGATATGCCATTTGAAAATAATGAAAATCAGATAGATATTAAGGAAATAAATAAAAAAGTATCTAAAAAAGTTTTAGATTATACAGAATTTCCTTCAATTTACAAAGAATATGATGCTAATGGTAAATTAAATAAATATACAGATGGAGGAGAAGAAGAATATTCAGAAAAAGATGTTCAAATGCTTAGAACAGCAATAAAAAAACACATAAAAGAAAACGGAGCTGTGACAGCCTACACATATGCTGCAATAGACTCAGATGAAAATTTAAAAAAATATTATAATACAGAAAAATTAAATCAAACTCCATCTAAAACTTATGCATATTATTGTAATGATGCACAAGAAGTAGCAGATCATGCTTTAACAATAGTAGGCTGGGATGATACATATTCGAAGTCTAATTTTGCAATAGAGCCTAAAAATGATGGTGCATATATTGTCCTAAATTCTTGGGGAGAAAAGCAATTAAATGATGGATATATGTATGTTTCTTATGATGATGTTAATATAGAAAACATGCCTATGGGAATATGCAATACTGAAGATATTAATTATGATACTATATATCAACATGATAAGTATGGTTGTAGCAATAAAATGGCATTTAACAGTAAAGAAAAAGATGAACAATTAAAAGCTTTATATTTAGCAAATGTATTTGATAGGGATAAATCAAATATGCCTAAAGACAACAAGAATTATAGTGAATATATAAATGAAATAAGTATTTATGTGGCTAATGCATGTGATATAGAAATTTATTTAAATGCAAATAGTGATGATAAAACTAAAATTGAAAAAGTTGCTACACCAGGAGTTTTAGAATCGGGATATCATACAATAAAATTATCATCACCAGTAAAATTAACAGGAGATAAATTTGTTGTTGCAGCTAGATACAGTAACTCAGAAGGAGTTGAAGTTCCTGTAGAATATAATTGGTTAACAAATGAAAAAGAATCAACGTACTGGGATGTTGTAACAAGCAATAAAGGAGAAAGTTTTATTGCACAAAGTGTAAATCAATGGACAGATTTTACGTCTGAAAGTTTAAATTTAAAAAATACTAATGCATGTATAAAAGCATTTACTACATTTGAAGAAGATAAAGATATTAAAGTTAGCAGTATAACACTAAATAAAGTGGCAGATACTATGCAAGTGGGAGACACTAAAAATTTAGTAGCTACAATTAATCCAACAAATGCAACAAACCAAAAAGTAACATGGAAATCTAGTAATGAAAAAGTAGCAACTATTTCATCAACTGGAATAATAACAGCTATAAAAGAAGGAACTACAGATATAATTGTAACATCAACAGATGGAAGTAATAAATCGGCTACATGTAAAATTACAGTAAAAGCCAAAACAAATACAGAAGACGATAAATATAAAGTAAAAGATGATGGAAATGATGAAGAAATAAAAGTTAAGTCCAACACAGATAATGATGGTGAAATAAAATCTAAAGAATTAAATAATAATAAATTACAATCAAATGAAGTAAAAGACCCAACAACAGCTAATAAGATATTACCAAATACTGGAAAGCTAAAAATAATAGTATCTTTTATTTTAATAGCAGTAATTGGAGTAATTGTATTTATAAAATTTAGAAAAATGAAAGATATTAAATAGAGGAGAGAAATATGGATTGTAAAAAAGAAATATTAAAAATAATAGCTATGATATGTATACTTTTAATAATAATATTTGGAATATTCAAATTATATAAATATAATGAGCAAAAACAAGAAAGTGAAACATTAGAACAAAATGAAATTACAAATTATGAAGAAACAGATAAAAATGTACAAGACTTAGAAAATGAAGATATAGAATAACTATAATATGAAGTTCAAATAGCTTTACTGCATTATAAAAATCCCCCAGTTATACTGGGGGATTTTTATGTGAATAAGGCAAATATTTATTAGCAACATCCACCTTGGTTTCCACCACAACAGCAGCAGATTAATATTATAAGAATAATTATCCAACAGCAGTCATTACCAAATCCGAAACCGCAACCGCATCCTCTGTTTTCTGGCATATTAAATCCCCCCTTTCAAACATAAATTCTTTTCTAACATTTAGCAGCATGGATTGTTGTTTTGACAACAGCACCCTCTGTTGTTGCCACATCCGCAGAAAAGAAGTAAGAAAAGAATAATGAACCAAAGAATTTCATCATTACAGCCACAACACATAAGTAGTACCTCCTTGCTTAAAGTTTTGTTTTAGTTATTCCTTAGTATGTTATATAATATGTTAAGTAAAAAAAAGTGTTACAAATTTCAAGAAATCACTATACAAAACAAAACAACAAATGATATAATTCATATTGAATTGAATGAAAACGGAGGAAAAAATGGGAAAGATTGTTTTATTAGATGAATTAACAATAAATCAGATTGCTGCAGGAGAAGTTATAGAAAGACCTTCATCAGTAATAAAAGAAATGGTAGAAAACTCAATAGATGCTGGAGCTACAAATATAACTGTTGAAATAAAAAATGGTGGAATTTCATTTATAAAAGTAACAGATAATGGTAAAGGAATTGCTAATGATGATTTAGAAATAGCATTTGAAAGACATGCTACAAGTAAAATAAGATCTGCAGAAGACTTAGATACAGTTACTTCTATGGGTTTTAGAGGAGAGGCTTTAGCAAGTATTGCAGCAATAGCTAATGTAGAAATGATTTCTAAAACACAAGAAGATGATAATGGATATAAAGTAATTATTGAAGGTGGAGAAATTTTAGAAAAAACAGAGACAGGATGTCCTGTAGGAACATCAATAACAGTAAAAAATTTATTTTTTAATACACCAGTTAGATATAAGTTCTTAAAAAAAGATTATACAGAATCAGGATATATAGAAGACATTATAACAAGAATTGCTTTAGTACATCCAGAGATTTCTTTTAAGCTTATCAATACAGGAAAGACTGTGATTCAAACTAATGGAAGTGGAGAGTTAAAGAATGTAATATATAGCATTTATGGAAAAGATATTACTGAAGGAACTTTAACAGTTGATTATAAGTATGAAGATATACAAATAAAAGGAGTTATAGGAAAACCAGAGATTGCAAGATCAAATAGATCTAATCAATTGTTTTTTGTAAATCAAAGGTATATAAAGGATAAAACATTGTCTGCATCAGTAGAACAAGCATATAAAGGAATGTTACCAATAGGGAAATTTGCTTTTGTGGTATTAGATATAAAAATAGATCCAAGCAAAGTTGATGTAAATGTTCATC
Organism: uncultured Clostridia bacterium; assembly: GCA_948505485.1. Classification (GTDB taxonomy): domain Bacteria; phylum Bacillota; class Clostridia; order TANB77; family CAG-508; genus CAG-269. Next base: position 6,963 of record CAOPQH010000028.1, on the reverse strand, counting down.
CTGCAAAACTAGAAGTTAGATTCCAAGAAGAAAACAAAATATTTAAAGCAATATATCATTCAATAAAAGATACACTTTTAAATGGAGATTTAGTAGCAGATACAGAAAACAATAATTTAAAAGAAGTTAGTAATGAAGAAATTGATCCTAAAAATCAAAATAATGAATTTAATACAGGATTATTTGGAATTAATAGAAAAAACATCATACAAAAAAACAATCAAGAAACATTAAAAACAGATAAAATATTAGATGAATTAAAGAATCTAAAAGAGAAACTTCAAAAAGAGATAGATGAAAAAACAAATATAGAAAAACCAAAAGAAATAAAAGTAAATGAAGAAAATGAAGTAAATAGTGTAGAAAAAAATATTGAAAATCAAGGACAAGAAATAGAAGAAATAAAAGACCAAGAGATAGAACAAATAAAAGACCAAGAAATTAAAGAAAATATAGAAAACAATGAAATTACAGAAACTAGTAATTCTATAGAAATCAGCGATGATTCTAAGCAAGAAGAAAACCAAGATGAGAACATAGAAAAATTGAAGGAACAATTAGAAAAATTACAGCAATTAGAAAATAATAATCCAGAAGACTTTGGAAATATGTATGCAAAGATGTTTGGAACAAATCCTATTTCTGAAGAAGAAAATGTTAAAGATACAAAAGAATATGATGCAATGGATATTATAAAAGATAATAATGTATCTGTTTTCGAAGAGATAGAAGAATACAAAAAACCTATATATAAATTTATAGGCATAGCATTTAAAACTTATATAATAATAGAAATGGATAAAGAACTTTATATAATAGATCAACATGCAGCACATGAAAGAATTATGTATGAAAAAGTAAAGAAGAATTATTATAGTGAAGACGTAAAAGATTCTCAACTATTATTATTACCAGATATAATAACATTGACACATAAAGAAATGGATATTGCAAAAGAAAACTATACAATGTTTGAAAAAGCTGGTTTTGTATTAGAAGAATTTGGAGATAACACAATAAAATTATCAGGTGTACCAGATATATGTGTTGATTTAGACACCAAAGAATTGTTTTTAGAAACTTTAGATGAAATAAATACAGTAGCAAGAACAGCGAAACAAGAAAAAGAAGAAAGATTTATAGCAACAGTAGCTTGTAAGTCAGCAGTAAAAGCTAATATGGCTTTATCTAATGAAGAGGTAGAGGCTCTTATGGATAAATTATTAAAATTGCCAAATCCTTTTACTTGTCCACATGGAAGACCTACAGCTATAAAAATGACAAAAACAGATATTGAAAAGAAATTTGCAAGAAGGTAGGGGAAAAATGGTTATAATTGGAATTATAATTATAGTATTATTTGCAGTATTAATAGGTTGGACATTAAATAATTTATATAATGTAACTAACGTAAAAGCTAAAATAATATTCATAATCATATCAACATTATTAATACTTTTAATAACTTTTATATTATTTAATATATCTAAAAGTAGTATACAATACCCTAATGAGAGTATGGTTAAAGATGTTAGAAATATATTGGTCTTAACTTTTGCACCAGTAAATGGAATAGTTATAATACCTTTTATTGCTAAACAAATTAGTAGAGTTAAAGAAAATTCTATAGAAGAAGATGAATTAAAGAAAAAGATTATATTAATGTCAATTATTTTTATATTAATATTGATATTGGAATGTATGTATTTAAAAAATATTCAGATAGGAATATTAAAAATTTTAGAAAATATGAAATAATTAGAGGAGGATATATGGACAAGCCTAAAGTTATAGTTATATGTGGGCCAACAGCATCAGGAAAGACATCGTTAGGTGTTGAATTAGCTAAACAAATTAATGGAGAAGTTATTTCATGTGATTCTATGCAAATATATAAAGATTTAAAAATAGGAACAGCAAAACCTGACGAAAATGAAATGCAAGGAATAAAACATCATATGATAGATTTTGTTCCACCAAACAAAAGATATAGTGTTGCTCAGTTTAAAAAAGATGCTGAAAATTCAATAAAACAAGTTTTAGAAAAAGGCAAACATCCAATACTTGTCGGGGGAACAGGTTTGTATATTAATAGTCTTATATATGGAATTGAGTATCAAGATACAAAAATAGATTATGAATATAGAGATAGTTTAGAAAAAATAGTAGATAAACAAGGATTAGAAGTATTATATAAACAAGCTTTAAAAATAGATCCAATAGCTATAAAGAAAATAAGTAGCAATGATAAAAAAAGAATAATGAGAATATTAGAAATATATCATGAAACAGGAAAAACTAAAACTGAGCAAGAAATAGAATCTAGAAGTAAAGAAATAGAATATGACTACAAAGTGTTTGCAATAAATATGGATAGGGAAAAATTATATGATAGAATTAACAAAAGAGTAGACAAGATGATTGAGCAAGGATTAATAGAAGAAGTTAAAGAAATAATGAAAAAATATAATGAATTCCCAACAGCTATGCAAGGATTAGGATATAAAGAGGTAGTTGACTATATAAATGATAAATATACTAAAGATGAATTAATAGAAAAAATAAAAATGGAAACAAGAAGATATGCAAAAAGACAATTAACATGGTTTAGAAAAAATAATGATACTATATGGCTGAATGGATTAGATGATATACAAAATAATATAAATATTATTTTGGAGGGTATAAATTGAAAAAAAATAATAAAAAGAAAATTAATAAAAAAGCAAAAAAGATTATTATAACAGCGTTACTAACTATTATAACTTTATATGTATTATATACCATATACTTACTAGTAAAAGATCCAACAGATATATGTACAGTAGAAGAAGGTACATTAATAAAAGAAGAATCTGTAGTGGGATATATTATTAGAAATGAAACAATACTTAAAGGGCAAAATTATAAAAATGGAATGGTACAAATTATTGGAGAATATGAAAAAACTGCAAAGGATGAAACAATATTTAGATATTATAGCAACAATGAAGAAGAATTAGTAAAGAAGATAGATGAACTTGATATACAAATACAAAATTCTTTAGAAAACGAAAATAATTTATTGTCATCAGATATAAAACAAATAGAAAAACAAATAGATGAAAAAGTAGAAAAACTAAATCAATTAAATGATACACAAAAAATATTAGAATACAAAAAGGAAGTTAATAATCTTATAAATAAAAAAGCGGAAATAGCAGGCGAATTAAGCCCAAGTGGGTCACGTATAAAAAAATTAATACAACAAAGAAGCAAATATGAGCAACAACTAAATTCAGGAGCTGAATATGTAAAATCTCCACAGAGCGGAGTTGTATCTTACAAGATAGATGGATTAGAAAATGTCTTAACGACACAAGATTTTGGTACTTTAAATAAAGATACTCTTGATAAACTAAATTTAAAAACAGGCAAAATGATATCTTCAAGTGAAGAAGCTGGAAAAGTAATAGATAACTTTGAGTGTTATATAGCTACAATAGTAAAATCTGAAGAAGCTTTAAATGCAGATATTAATAAAAAAGTAAAAATTAGATTAGCAAATAATGAAGAAATAGAAGCAACAATAAATTATAAATCTGAACAAGATGATGATTCAATTTTACTAGTACTTAAATTGGATAAATTAACTCAAGAATTAGTAAATTATAGAAAAATTTCTTTTGATATAATATGGTGGAGTGATTCAGGACTTAAAGTGCCAAATCAAGCTATAGTAGAAGAAAATGGATTAAAGTATGTGGTAAGAAGTAGAGCGGGATATTTAAGTAAAATCCTTGTAAATGTACTAAGAACTAACGATAAATATTCTATAGTAGATAATTATTCTACTGATGAATTGAAGGAGATGAAATATAGTATATCTGAGATACTATCTTATAAGAAAATATCTATATTTGATGAGATTTTACTAAACCCACATTTAGAAAAAATAAATTAATATTACAAAAATATTACAAAAATATTAAAAATAAATAACAATAATAAAAACTATTGACAATATTAAAAAAAAGTTAGATACTATATACATATTACAAATGAATATAAATTTTAGGAGGTTTTTTAATGTCAGGAGCAATAATGGAAAAAGTATGGGGATTGTTTGGGATGGACTCAGCAGAACCAGAAGAATATGATGAAGAAGAAGTATATGGATATGATGAAGAGGAAGAAGAGGAAGAAGAAAGAAAATTATTTGGTAGAAGAAATAAAGTAGTAGCAATGCCACAAAGTCAAGCTATAAAGATGGTAATATCTCAACCTACTACATTTGAACAATCAGAAGAAATTTGTAATTTCTTAAAAGAAAAAAAATCTGTTGTTCTTAATTTAGAATATGTTAATAAAGATGTTGCTAGAAGAATAGTAGACTTTGTTAGTGGAGGAGTTTATGCTTTAGATGGTCACATTCAAAAAGTATCAAATTCAATATTTTTAATAGCACCAGCAAATTATGAAATAACAAATGAAATGGCAAGAGAAGAAATAAAAAATAAACTTTCAGTTTCATGGTTAAAAAACAACCTTTAGTAAACAGATTAGCACTTTAGCGAATGTAATACTCGAAGTTAAGGAGGAAAAAAATGATTACGCCTTTAGATATAGAAAATAAAAAATTTGCTAAACAAATGATGAATGGATATAGTGTAGAAGAAGTAGATGATTTTTTAGATGAATTAGCAGTTGATTATAGTAAAAATTACAAAGAATTATCAGAACTACGTGCTAAAGTGGATGAATTAAACAATAGTTTAGTACAATATAAATCAATTGAAGGAACACTTCAAAATACATTAGTGATGGCTCAATCTACAGCTGAAGATGTAAAAAATGTTGCAAAAAAACAAGCAGATCAAATAATAGAAGATGCTAAAATGAATGCACAAAAAGCTTTAGACACAATAGAGCAAGAAACTATAATGAAACAAAGAGAATTAGATGATATTAAAAAACAATTTGATATATATAAAGCAAAAATGGAATCTTTATTAATATCTCAATTAGAGTTATTAAAAGATTTAAATAAAGAAGAATAATTTTACTAAAGACTAATCTTTTGACTAGTCTTTTTTTATATATTAGAAAGTCATACTGACTTTCTAATATATAAAATACGTTTTACACAAATTTATTACATAAATTTGGCACGCGAACAAATTAATAGTAAAAAATTACATATGAGTAAACCAACAAAAATAGGTAAAATATTACAAAAAATACATAATATTACAGAACTGTTAAATGTATATTACAATTCTATTAACACTATTGACTTTAATAAAAAAAAGAATAAAATATAGATATAAAGAAAGGTTTTTATATGAGAATTATAAGTGGAACAGCAAGAGGAACAAAACTATATACTTTAAATGGAGATTCTACAAGACCCACATTAGATAGAGTTAAAGAATCAATATTTAATATTATACAAAAAAATATATTAGATTCAGCATTATTAGATTTATTTGCAGGAAGTGGAGCAATTGGATTAGAAGCTGCTAGTAGAGGTGCTAAAAAAGTAATTTTATGTGATAAATCAAAAGATGCAATTAATATAATAAACAAAAATATTGAAAAAACACATCTTAAAGAAAAAGTCGAAGTTTATAACCAAGATTATGAACAATGTCTAGAAAAAGTTTCACAATACAAATTTGATTTAATATATCTAGATCCACCATATGAGTTTAATATGTGGAAAGAATTATTAAATAAAATCATAGAAAAGAAATTAATTACAGATGAAACAATTATAATAATAGAAACAGATAACAAAGAAAGAGTCATAAATCAATTAAAAGAAACAAAAATAGAAATTACTAGCCAAAAAAAGTATGGACGAGCTGAGATTATATTTTTAAAATATAAAGTGCTTCAAGATAGAAAGGGGTAAACCATGGAAATTTTCACATTATTAGAGAGTTTGGAGGAAATATTAGAAAATGCTAAAACAATACCTTTTACAACAAAAGGAGTTGTTAATACTGAAGAGATACTTGATATAATCAAAGAAATAAGAATAAAACTTCCAGATGAACTAAAACAAGCAAAATGGGTTAAAGAAGAAAGACAAAGAATATTAGTTGAGGCTCAAAAGGAAGCTGACGGAATAGTAAAAGAGGCAGAAAACAGAATTATAGCTATGATAGATGAGCATGAAATAACAAGAAAAGCATATGACCAAAAAGCAGAAATAATAGAAACAGCAAATGAAATGTCAAGAGAAATTTCAAAAGGAACTAAAGAATATGCAGACAATCTATTAGAAGGAACAGAATCTCTTTTAACAGATACACTAACAAATCTTGAAAAGAATATGAGCGAAGCAATAAATTTAATGCAAATATCATTAGAAGATACAATTAAAACAATACAAAACGGAAGAAAAGAATTAAAATAATGCAAAAATAATATTTGAATATATACATTAATACCAGAAGTCAGAAGTCATAAAAGATAAAGTGATTTCTGAGTTCTGGTTTTTAATTAAGAAAGGATGTTATAAATGGCTAAAAGAAGAACAAGAAAAAGTACAAGTAAAGCAAAAAGATATTCTAAAAGTAAAAAAAATAATTTAGATGCAATAGTAGTAGGAGTTATTGTATTAAGTTTATTGTTTGCGGTATTAATATATACAAATTCTGGATATATGGGAAAATGTTTAAATGAAGTATTAGGAGGAATGATGGGAATTCTAAAATACATTTTTCCATTAGGTACATTTGCTATAGCAGTAAAAATAGCTTGTAAAGATAATGAATATTTAAGAACTAAATTAATTCAATATTGTATTTTACTTTTATGTATAGCAATTGTTATGAGTATATATCAAATTTCAAAAGGAGTATTGAATATAAACAATGAACTATCAGAAGTTATAAAACAATCATATGATTTAGGAGCAAAAGATATTGGAGGAGGAGCACTAGGTACTTTAGCTGCTGTACCATTAACAAAATT
>CAOPQH010000027.1 GCA_948505485.1 uncultured Clostridia bacterium | reverse complement strand
TGATTAAAGATTATCAAATGAAAATATTGAAATTGGTAATGGTGAAGTAATATGATGACTACACAGATGATGGAGTTTCTGGAGCAACATTCGACAGACCAGACTTTAATAGAATGATAAAAGACATTGAAAATAAGAAAATCAAATTAATATATGTTGTGAAGACGGAGGATATAATGTTCAATATCGAAGAAGAATTAAAAAAATTACCAGGAAAGCCTGGTGTATATATAATGAGAGACATAAATGATACAATAATATATGTTGGAAAAGCAGTATCATTAAAAAATCGCGTAAGGTCATATTTTAGAAAAACAAATAAAACAGAAAGAATAAAAAAGATGGTAAGTTTAATAGACCATTTTGAATATATAGTAGTAGATAATGAAGCAGAGGCATTAATATTGGAATGTAATCTAATAAAGAAAAACAGACCAAGATTTAATGTATTACTAAAAGATGATAAAACATATCCATATATAAAAATAGATATAAAATCAGATTTTCCAAATGTATATATAACAAGAAGAGTAGTAAATGACGGGTCAAAATATTTTGGACCATATGCAAACCCAGGGTCTGCAAAGGAAATGGTAGACTTTATAAAACAAAAATATAAAATAAGACAATGCAAAAATTTTAAATCAAACACAAGAGCATGTTTAAATTATCATATAAAAAGATGTAGTGCACCATGTATAGGTAATATAAGCAAAGAAGATTATAGGAAACAAATTGATGAAATAATAGATTTATTAGAAGGAAAAACAGATAAAATTATAAAAAGTTTAGATAAACAAATGAAAATTGAATCAGAAAAAATGAATTTTGAAGAAGCGGCATATATAAGAGATAAAAAACTTGCAATAGAGAGAGTATCTGCAAAACAAAAGGTATCAAATATTTCTGAAAACAATATAGATGTAATAGGAATAGCAAAATCAGAAATGCAAGTATGTGTAGAAATTTTCTTTGTACGTGGAAGTAAAATGATAGGAAGAGAACATTACTTTTTTAGTGATTTAAAAGAAATGGAAGACAAAGAAATTTTATCAGGGTTTATAAAACAATATTACATAGATAATCCGAATTTACCTAATAAAATAATGTTAAGAGAAGAATTAGAAGACAAAGAGCTTATAGAAGAATGGCTCTCTAAAGAAGCAGGTAGAAAAGTACAATTAAAAAGTCCTAAAAAAGGAGAAAAGTTGCGTTTTGTAGAGATGGCAGAATTAAATAGTAAAGTTACTTTAGAAAATAAAGAAAAAGACAGAAACGAAATAGTATTAGAATTAAAAAACGTACTTAATTTAGATAAGCTACCAAGAAAAATAGAGTCATATGATATATCAAATATATCAGGTGAATATACAGTTGCTGCAATGTGTGTTATGCAAGATGGACAAATTAAGAAAAATTTATCAAGAAGATTTAAGATAAAAACAGTGTATGGACAAGATGATCCTAAATGTATGCAAGAAGTTATAACAAGAAGGATAAAACACTCAATAAACTCTGAAGGTTCAGGATTTGGGAAACTTCCAGATTTGATATTAGCTGATGGTGGAATAACGCAAATAAGAGCTATAAAAAAAGCGGTTAGTAATTATGATATAGATATTCCTATATATGGAATGGTAAAAAACGATAAACACCAAACACGAGCATTAATAGATGAAGAAAAAAATGAATATAAAATATCAGAAAATTTATTTAAAGCTATAACATTATTTCAAGATGAAGTACATAATACTGCGATAACATATCATAGAAAGTTAAGAGATAGTTCAATGCAAAAATCAGAATTAGATAATATAAAAGGAATAGGAAAAGTAAAAAAACAAGAATTATTAAAAAAATTCGGAAGTGTAGAAAATTTAAAAAAAGCAGATTTAAAAGAAATAATGAAAGTTAGAGGAATAACAGAAGAAATAGCAAAAAAAGTCAAACAATTATAATGTTTGGCTTTTTTACGTATTTATTGCGAACGATTTTATAAAAAAACAATCATAATTAAAATATATTTAACATATATTATACCATAAAATAAAATGGGAGAAATGGGGGATTTTTTATGGAATACGCAAAAGATGAGGTTTTTAATATAACTTATAATACTACATTAAACAGATTAGAAATAAAACAAAAGAAATGGACAAGCAGATTTAAAAAAGTTATCAAGTATAATAAATTTATATTATCAGTAATTTCTTTATTTATTGCATTTTGTGCAGTAGATAGTGTGTTAATACTATATTTTATAAGAATATTAAATAGTATATAAAAATTTATTTCAAAATATTGACAAAAAAAATATAAAAGTATATCATAAAATTGGTGATAGTTATGGAAAATAGAAATAATATTGTAGAAATAAAAAAAGAAGCATTAAAAGATTTAAAAATAAGAGTTTTTTCAAAGTTAAATGAAGGAAACTTAAATTATTTAGTATCACTAGATTCAGAAGAAAATTGTGAAGATAATTCACAAAGACTTGTTTTAGGTACATTTTATAAAGGTAATCCTAGAGATATTAAAAACAAATATGTACAGCTATTTAAAGTTATTACAGAGGAGTATGTAGATAAAAAAAGATTAGAAACACTATTATCACAACTACAAGATAAACTAGGAGTTCAATTAAGTGATGAATATAGAGATATTATAACAGCTATTACTGAAAGTAATAAAGACTCTGAAACAGAACTTTTAACAATACAAAGAAGAATTAAAATAGAAGATATACTCGAAACTAGTGAAATTGATACAGAATATGGTACAATAGATTATTATAGATTAGATGAACTTTTACCAAATAGAGAAAGTATAGAAAATGCAACAGATGAAACAGTTCAGGAAGTAGGAGAAAAAGCAACAAACAGATTAACAACATTAGAAAGTATCCAAACACAAGAAGATGCATCCTTAGATGAAAGTAATTTAGTATCTTTCATAACATATAGAGAAAAAGTAACTAATAGAGAAAGAATATTATCTAATTATATAGAAAAAATACAAGATATGGATTCAAAAACAATTATAGAATGTTTAAAAGTAATGGAAGATGAATCAGAAAATGAAGATTCTAAATTATATTCTGTATACTTAAGAATCCAAGAAAACAGAATAATAAAACAAGTTCAAAAATATTTAGGTGAATTAAAGAATAAAATTCCAGATGAAAAAATAGAAGAATTTATGCAAGTTTTAGAAACTCAAAAAATACAAGTAGTAGAAAATGGCACATTGCAAGAAAATATGTTAAATGCTATGGACACAAGAAATGCTAGACTAGAAGAATATCTAAATAATGGAAGAAAAACAGATTTTGAAATAATTCGTTATCTAAGTAATATAGAAGGAGAAGATACTAAAAGAGAAGAAATATTACAATTTTTAAAATATAGAGTAAGTAGCGCAGGTCAAGTAATTAAAAGAAAAAATGAAAAATTCGAATTAAGAAAATACATAGAAGAGACAGATTTTAAGGACAATGATGAAACAGAACAAAATTGGTTTTTATATGAAGTGTCCAAAGTAGAAACAGAATATTTAAAATCAAGATATGGTAAGATATTAGCAAAATATAAAGAACAAAAAGAAGATAATAAAAATTTAGCTGAATATGAAACAGAATTAAGTGAATTAGAAGATAAAAAGAAAGATGCAAAAGAACTATTTAATAAATATTACGAATTAAAAGAAAAAGGTGAAAATGAGAAAAATGGATAATAATACAAATGAAAAGAGTTTAGTTGTGATAAAAAACAAAAATATATTTTCTAGAATATTTAACTTTTTTAATAAGTTAATAAAAGGAAACAAAAACACACATTCAAATGAAACAAAAGAAAATATTGTTAACTCAATTGTAAATTATGAAAATAAAGATACTGGCAATGTTAAAGAAGAAATAACACTAGATAGAATTGAAAAGCTATTTATAGATTTTAGAAAAGGGTTAGTTAAAGAAGAAGATTTATCAAAAGAGGATAAACAAAAAGTAGCTGAAAAATATAAAGAAAGAATAAGAAAAGAAAAACAAGAAATAGAATATTTAAGGCAAAGAATTATACAATTAAGAAATTTAAATACAACAAATATAACATCTAAATAATTTAAAGTATTGGAAAATCAATAATAATATGTTAAAATAATACTATTCAAATAGAATAGTATTATTTTTTTGTAGAAGATAATTATGACGGAAGTTAGAATTCGTAGCAGTTTGTACTGCGTACAAATTCTTAGTTACGGTTTTTTATATAAGGAGATATAAGATGAATATATCAAATGAATGGAAAGATTATAAAATATTAGATATGGCAGATGGTCAAAAATTAGAAAAATGGGGAGATGTAATATTATCAAGACCAGATCCACAGATAATATGGAAAGAAAAAAGTTTTCCAAAAAAATGGAATCAAATAAATGCAACATACCACAGAAGTAAAACTGGTGGAGGTACATGGGAATACAATAAAAAAATGCCAAAACAATGGCAAATAAAATATAAAGATTTAACATTTAATATAAAACCTATGGGATTCAAACACACAGGATTATTTCCAGAGCAAGCAGTTAATTGGGATTGGATGATAAATAAAATAAAATCAGAAAAAAGAGAAATAAAAGTACTAAACTTATTTGCATATACAGGAGGAGCAACTTGTGCTTGCTTATCAGCAGGGGCATCGTGTTGTCATGTAGATAGTTCCAAAGGAATGGTATCATGGGCAAAGGAAAATGTTGTATCATCAGGTTTAGAAAACAAACCAGTTAGATATATAGTAGATGATGTTGTAAAATTTGTTAACAGAGAAATAAGAAGAGAAAACAAGTATGATGCAATTATAATGGATCCACCATCATATGGAAGAGGAACAAATGGGGAAGTATGGCAATTTGAAAATAATATATATAACTTAGTAGAACTGTGTACAAAAGTATTATCAGAAGCACCATTATTCTTTTTAATAAATTCATATACAACAGGAATATCAAATGTAGTATTAAAAGATATTTTAAATATAACAGTAGGTAAAAAATATAAAGGAAAAGTAACTTCAGGAGAAATTGGCTTACCAATGGAAGAATCAAAATTAATTTTGCCATGTGGTATATATGGTCGTTGGGAAAAATAAGAGGAGAAAAAATGCAAGATTTAAAAGTTATTTATGAAGATAATCATATTATAGTTGTAGAAAAAAGACCTAATATTCCATCACAATCAGATAAAACAGAAGATAAAGATATGTTAAGTATTATAAAAGAATATTTAAAAGAGAAATATAACAAACCAGGTAATGTGTATTTAGGATTAGTGCATAGATTAGACAGACCAGTTGGTGGTGTTATGGTTTTTGCAAAAACATCAAAAGCAGCATCAAGATTAAGCCAACAAGTTAGAAATAAAGAATTTAAAAAGCAATATTTAGCAGTTGTAGATGGAAAAATAGAAAATAAGAAGCGGAATTTTAGAAGACTTTTTATATAAAGATGCAAGAAAAAATATGAGTAAAGTAGTAAAAGAAGGTAAGAAAAATTCAAAATTTGCAAAACTAGATTATGAAATTCTAAAATATAATGAGATAAAAGATTTGAGTTTAATAAAAGTTAATTTACATACAGGAAGGCATCATCAAATAAGAGTACAACTTTCAAATTTTGGACATAGTATATTTGGTGATCAAAAATATGGTACAAGAGGAAAAGGAAAGCAAATTGCATTATGGGCTTATAAATTAACAATAAAACATCCTATAACTAAAAAGGAAATGGTGTTTGAAGATTATCCAGAAAATAATGGAACATGGTGTATATTAAAAGATTACAAAAATAGAAGTTAGATTTTATAACAATTTAAACTGTTATAAAATCTAACTTTTTTTTTACGAAACTAATAAATAACATTTTCATAAATTAAAAATAATGTTTCATAAAAAAATAAGTAAGAAAAATGTAGAATAATGATAAACTCTTTTTAAACATATAAAAAGAGGAATAAATATGATAGATAAAATTTGCGAATTTCTTACAAATAAAATAAGAATGGAAATGCCAGAAATTAATGATGAAAAAGCAGAAATAATAAATTATGGATTGCAAAACATAATAGGGGAAATACCAAAAACATTTATTATATTTGGAATAGCATATTTATTAGGTGTATTTAAATTAACAATATTAGTATATTTAATATTAATGCCATATAGAGCTTTTTCAGGAGGATTTCACTTACATACACATATTGGATGCATAGTAGGAACAACATTGTTTTATTGTGGAATAGCATTATTATCTAAAAATATAATTTTACTTGATTATACAAAATATATACTAATAGGTTTTGTATGGTTATTTGGTATGATAGCAATAAAACTATATGCACCAGCAGACACAGAAAATGTACCTATTCTTAGAAAAAAAGAAAGAAAAACCAAACAAATATTATCATATTTAACTCTAACAATTTATATGTTAGTTGCAATTTTTACAAAACAAACTATTATATGTAATATTTTAGTATTTGGAGCTTTAATACAAAGTATAATGATAACCAAATTTGCATATAAAATTACTAATAACAAATATGGTTATGAAGTATACACAGAAGCTCAATAAGTTAATATGGAACATTATAAAATGTTCTTTATTATAAATTTACAAAAGAAGGAGGAATTCTTTATGTTTAAATTTTTAGCTAAAGTTGCAGAAAAATATGCAAAATCAACAAATACAGCATGTGTTGTTTGGACATGGTTTCATCAACCAAAGATGCCTGCATCTTTAATAAAAAAAGACTAATACATAAAGTATAAGGTCATACTCTTAAAGAGTTATAAATCGAACAAAAAAATGTGTAGAAAAACAGCTTTTAGCTGTTTTTTTACACATTTTAACAAACTTGTTAAAGTAAATTTATATAATAATACTAAATAGTTTATTTTAATAATATATTTCTAATTGCTGTGTAAATAAAGTATCATTTTTAGTTGTGTATAAATTTAAATTATTATGTTTATTTAAAGTTTTATTAATTTCCCATAAGCCTAATCCACTATGTTCTTTTTTACTAGATAATCCTTTAGAAAATATTTCTTCTGTATCTACATCTTTATTTTTATAAGTATTTTCTATTATTACTAATTGTCTATGCCTATTTTCTTCATTTCTAAATTTTAAGTTTACTATCTTTTCTTCACATTCAGATGCAGCTTCTATAGCATTATCTATAAGAATACCAAGAATTCTAGTAAAATCATATATTTTCATATGTAATGTATCTAGATCTAAGAAAAATTCTAAATGCATTTGTACATTTAATTTTGTAGCTTTACTATATTTAGATGCAAGTAAATTATAAACACCATTATTATTTATAACTTTTGGATTAAGTGCAGATAAATCATTTAAATATTGGCAGTCTTTTTCTAAATCGTAATAATATTTTTTTAGACCTTTCATATCATCTGTTTTTACATAACCACCAATAGTTGCTACAATGTTATCAAAGTCGTGTTTAAAGCAACTAACATTATCGTGCAAAACAGTTAATGTTTTATTATAAGCTTCAGCACTTTCTAATTCTTGAGTGGTAGATTCTAATTTATTTGCTTTATATAAACTATAGATACTTATAAAAAAGTAAGTTAATAAACTTATAAAACTTAAAAATATAACATATGATGGAAAGTTATTACCATAAAAAGTTGTTAAATAAGATTGTGTAAGTATTGAGATCATACCTAAAATGAAATTTATAATAAGTACAAATTTATTTTTTCTATTTAGGCTATCTAGAAAATTAAATGATAAATGTGATATTGTTATAAATTTATAAATTAAAAACAAACAAATATACATTGTTAGTAATATTAACATTCTATAAATAGGTATATTAATAAAATTGTTTGTATTTATATTAATAACTGAAGAATATAAGTTTACAAGTATTAATTCTAATAAAACAATAATAATATATGGTGCAAATTGTGCTATTAAAGTTTTAAAAATATTAAGTTTAAATATTATTTTTATACAAATTAAAGTTATTATTAAGTTTATTATAACATTTAATGGTGAAGTAAACACTATTTTACTTAAATTTACACAAATTGAAACTATTATTACATATAAAATACGTTGAGATTTTATTGTTCTAATATGTAAAATAGAACAAAATAATAACATAATTAAAGTAACTTCAATAAAACCTGCGAAAATGTTAATTATATTTATTATTGTTTCATTTTCTGTGCTTAAAGCTAACCATATATTATTTAAAATCTCCATAATTTTTCATAACCTCCATTAAACTAGTTTTATATTTAGGTCCAATACCACAAGTTAAGTTATCATCAAAGAAAATAGTATTTGTAGTTGGCTCTATATTTTTAATATTATTTATATTTGCTACATATGATTTATGACATCTTACAAAATTATTAGGTAAATTCATTTGTATTTTATTAAAAGAACTATAAGCCTCATATTCAGCATCTTTTGTATGATATATTAATTTCATTCCATCCCTTTTTATATATTGGATTTCATCTTCATTAACTAAAGTATTTTTGTTATCAATTTTAATATATTTATTTGGTAATCCATCAACATCTTCAAATAATCTTATAACTGTATCTTCCAATCTTTCAGAAGTTATAGGTTTTGGTAAATAATCAAAAGTTTTAATTTTATAAGCCATAATAGCATATTCTAAATGACCAGTTGTAAATATTATGTAACAATCTTTATTTGTTTCTCTAACCTTTTGAGCTAACTCTAGTCCTGAGATATGTGATTTTAAATTAATATCTAAAAGCAATACATCAGTTTTATTAGAATTTACAAAAGTTAAAATACTATTAGCATCAGTAGAAGAAAATGCTATTTTACCATCAAAATCGTGGTTTACTAAAATAGTTTCTAACATTTTAGATAATTTATTTAATAAATTTAAATTATCATCACAAATTACGAAATTTAACATAAATTTAGTTACCTCCAAAATAATAATATCAAAAATCAAACAAAAATCGACACTTAAAAGTTAATTATTATGTTTTTCTAGCAATAGTAACAATATAATCTAAAAATTTAATAATGTCAACCAATAATTGGAAAAAATTTACAAAAAAATTAAAAAGTGCTTAAATAAGTGGAAAAAACAAGACTGCAAGTTTTATGCATAAATAAAATTAACCTAAATAGTAAAAACAAAATGAGATAAATATAGAACTATTTATAGGTATCACTAAAACAATAAATTAGAATAGTAGAAAAAATTGAGACAATTAGAAATCGCCAGTTTTTCAACTAAATATAATGTAATTTTGTTAAAAGTATAGTAAAATTAAAAAAAATATGATAAACTAATAATAATCAAGGAGGGGGTACTATGACTACAAAAGTTTATACATTAGAAGATATAAAAAAAATATTAAGAGAAGTTTTAATACATACAGAAGTAGAAAAAGCTATACTATTTGGATCTTATGCAAAAAATGAACCTACTGAATATAGTGACATAGATATTTTAATAGATAGTAATGGTAAGATAAAAGGACTTAAATATTTTGCTATCATAGATATGATTAGACAAAAATTTGATAAAGATGTAGATGTTATAGAAAGGACAGAGATAGATAAAAATTCAAAAATAGAAAAAGAAATAGAAAGGACAGGTATCGTTATTTATGAAAAGTAAAGATAAACTAATTTTGGCAAAGATTTTAAAATATATTGAAGAGATTAAATTGTTTATAGAAGGATATTCTCATAGAGAATTTAAAGATGATAGAAAAACAATAAATGCCTGTGTTTTTAATTTGAGTCAAATAGGAGAACTCGCAGGAAAAGTAAGTGAAGAGTTACAAGAAGAATACTCAAATATTGAATGGAGAGGAATTAAAGCATTAAGAAATAGAATAGTACATGATTACGATGGAGTTAATTTAAATATGGTTTGGGAGTTTTTAACAACTGAATTAAATGAGTTAGAAGAGCAATTAAAAGAAATAATATAATTAATAAGAGCAGATATATTTAACCATATGCATGGTATACAAAAGAATCATTAGAAAATTGCATCGAAATATGGGTACAATCTATAGAAGGACTAAATATGGAAAAAATAGTAAATCAAGTAAAACAATAAATATTTACAAATAATAATATAAAATAAAAAGCTAAAGGTTTAAGTTAATTAAATCTTTAGTTTTTTTGTTATATTATTTTTTTCTTTTCATAATATTAAATAAAAGACTATGAGGAGGAAAAAATGAAAAAAAATACTACTATTAAGTTTTGGGTTTTAAGTATAATGATATTAACTATTTTTTCAATTAGTGTAATAAATTCTAATTTGAATTCGCCTGAAGTTAAAACTACAAATAGTAATCAAATAAGTAACAAAAAGATAGGATGGGGAATAAAAAGAAACGATAATCATGATCAACCTGATGTTGGAAAAGAAAATAGGCAAGTACTAGAAAGTAATAATGGAATATGTTTAGGAAATGCAAATAAAAAAAATATATATTTAACATTTGATGAAGGATATGAAGCAGGGTACACAGAAAAAATTCTTGAAGTATTAAAAGAAAATAACGTTAAAGCAACCTTTTTTATAACAGCACATTATTTAAATACACATGAAGACTTAGTAAGAAAAATGATACAAGAAGGACATATAGTAGGAAACCATACTGTAAATCATAAAAGTATGCCAACATTGTCAGAGGAAAAAATAAAAACAGAGGTTATGAATTTACATCAAGCAATTTATGAAAAATTACAATATGAAATGAAATATATAAGACCACCAATGGGAGAATATAGTGAAAAAACATTAGCAATAACAGGAGAATTGGGATATAAAACAGTAATGTGGAGTTTTGCGTACGAAGATTGGAATGAAGATAAACAGCCAAATGAGGAAAATGCTAAGAAAAAAATTCTTTCTAATTTGCATAATGGGGAAATTATGTTATTACATGGTAATTCGAAAACTAATACTAATATTTTAGATAGTGTTATTAAGGAGACTAAAAATCAGGGATATGAGTTTAGGAGTTTAGATGAATTTGAATAAAGTGCTAATTTTATAGCCGTCAAGCTACTTAATATAAAGTATATAGTAAAAATAAGTTTGAATAAGAAAAGGAGAATTATGAAAAAGCATAATAGAAAAAAGAGTTTTAGAAAAATTGATAATATTTTAGAAATGCCAACTGAAGTTTATACTAATGATCCTAAAATTACAATTGTTGGTTTTAGTGAAATTGTTATAGAAAATTATAAAGGCATATTAGAATATGAAGATTTTTTTATAAGAATTAAAACTTTTATTGGTATTTTAAATATTAATGGTTTTAATATGACTTTAGAGAAGATGACTGATGATGATATTAAAATATGTGGAGATATAGAAAGTATAGATATAGAAAAGACAGTAGGATAGGAGTTGAATATGTTTTTAAAGATATTATTAAATTATATAATTGGATATGTAAGAATTTCTATAGAAGGGTATTATATAGAAAGATTTATTAATATATGTACAAATAATAATATACTAATATGGAATTTAAAAAGAAAGAATAATATAAAGATGCATTTAAATTGCAGTATTAGTAACTTTAAAAATATAGTTAAAATTGCAAAGCAAACTAAGTGTAAAGTTAAAATAGAAAGGAAAAAAGGAATTCCATTTATATTAAACAGATATAGAAAAAGAAAGATTTTTTTAATTCTATTAATGTTAGTATGTATTGCTATTTTTATTAGTTCAAATTATGTATGGAATATAGAATTGAAAGTTGAAGAAGATAAAGAAGTTGCTGGAATAAAAGAAGATTTAAATGAAGCAGGATTAGTAATAGGAATGAGAAAATCAAATATAGATACAAAAGAAATTGTAAATAAAATAAGATTGAAAAGAGAAGATATAGCATGGATAGGTATAGAACAAGAAGGAACAAATGTAATTGTAAAATTAGTAAAAGCTGATGAAAAACCAGAAATAATTAATCAAGAAGAATATTGTAATATTGTGTCTGAAAAAGAAGGAATTATAACAAAAATAAATGCTCAAAATGGTACGGCTATGGTAAAAGTAGGAGATACTGTACAAAAAGGAACTACATTAATAGCTGGATGGATGGAAGGAAAGTATACGGGAATAAGATATGTACATAGTATTGGAGAAATAGAAGCAAAAGTTTGGTATACAAAAACAAAAAAAGTTTATTATAGTGAGCAACAAGAAGAACTTACGGGAAATGAAGAAAAGAAATATTCAATAAAATTTAATAATTTTAAAATAAATTTTCATAAAGGGGTTTCAAAATTTAAAATTTATGATACAATAGACGAAGAAAAAAAGTTTAAAATATTTTCAAATTTTTATTTACCAATTTCCGTAGTAAAAACTACTAATTTAGAAAAAAATGTAATACAAAAGCAACATACTATAGAAGAAGCGAAAGACTTAGGGATAAAAGATTTAGAACAACAATTAGAAAAAGAAATATCAGATAAAGAATCAATACTTGGAAAAAATGTAAATACATATGAAAGAGATGGATATATAGAGGTAAATGTTACATATGAAGTACTTGAAAATATAGGAACTAATGAGAAAATAGTATTTTGAGAGGATGTGTAGTATGGAAGAAAGAAGTTTAAGAATAACAGGTGCAGACAAAACCTTTTTTAATAAAATAACAAGTACACTAACTAGAATATTAATTCCAACCAAAATAGGAATTAATAGTATGTTAATATCTGTAAAAAGAAATGGATTAATAAGAAGCTTTGAAAATTATAATATAAAAGATATTAGTTCAGAAAAAAAAGAAGAACTAGAAAAAAAATATGATCAAGCATATACTTCATATTTAGAAGCATTAGATAAATATGTTTTAGATTCAATATATAAAAAAGTAAAAAACAGCACAGCAACAGAATTTGAAAAACAAGCATTATCAAAATATTATGGAATAGTACAATTAAAAGAATCAGAACATATAGAGTATAAGTATAGAAAACAAAAATATTTAATAGAATTAGACTATGAAGGAGTAAGAAATTCAACCAAAGAAAAACTTATTAGTAAATATTCAGAGTTTTATATATCTAAAATTGATATGTTATATAAAGGAATATTAAAAAACTATTCAATAAAGTTAGCAGACAATACAAACACTTACGATTCTACCAAAGAATGGATATATACAAAAGTATTTGCAACATTAGAGGAATACATTGCAAATGTATTGCCTATAAAAATGAAACAAGAAAAAACTATAAATAAAGACATAACAGAAGAATATAAAAAATATGAGAAATACGAAGTTGGCAAATTAGATAATAAAGATAGAATAGAAAAAAATATGATTTTATTATCATTAAGTAGAAAATTATTTACACATAGTTTGCCATTAGTAGTTGTAGAACAATGCTATATGAAAGTTTTAAAAGATGCTAGATGCTTAGTTCAAGACACAAAAATAGCAGCAAGAAGAGAAAAAGCATATTCAACATTAATAAATATAATAGAAGAATACAATTCAAAACTTGTATCAACAAAGGTTTATTGGGACAATCAAGATGAAAAAGAGAATTTTAAAAAATTTTGGGACAAATATAAAGAAATTTCTTATTTAAAAGAAACAGACTTTATTGAATATGTTAAGCAAAAAGAAATATTATTTATGAAAAACGATATAAAACAAATCAGAAATGAAAAACAAGATTATACTAAAATTATAAAATACTATAAAAGAAAATTAGTAGATTATGGAGCAATAAGAGAATTAAAAGGATATAAATCTACAGGAAAATATATAAAAAATAAAAAAGTTGCATAAAAAGGAATAAATCAATGTATGAAATAGAGTATTTAGATATAGAAAAAAATAATCAATATGAACAAATAATAAAAAAGGTTATAGAAGAATGCTTTAAAGAAGAGAATTTATTAAATTCAAAATTGTATATAAGTATAACATTAACAGATTCAAAAAATATACAAAAAATAAATAAAGAATATAGAAATATTGATAAAGAAACAGACGTATTGTCATTCCCAATGTTTGAAAAAAATGAATTAGATGAAAAAATAATAAACGAAAATTTTTCACATGAAGATGTTTTAGGAGATATTATAATATCAATAAAAAAAGTACAAGAACAAGCTATCGAATACGGACATAGTTTCGAAAGAGAATTATCATATATGTTAGTTCATGGATTTTACCATTTAATGGGTTATGACCACATTCAAGAAGAGGACAAGAAAAAAATGAGACCTAAGGAAGAAAAAATATTAAAAGTATTAAATATTAATAGGGGGTAAATATGGATATAAAGAGTTTTGTAGCAAATAATAAAATTAAAATTGTTGTAGCAGTGCTAATAATTATAATAGCAATATCAGGAGGAGTATTAGCATACAAAATATTTAATAAACCACAAGAAGAGCAGGTAGTAGAAGAACCTGTTGAAGAAGAAGTTCAAAGAGAAGATAATATAAAAATATTTAATGGTAATGATAGACCAATTGCAGTAATGATAGATAATCATAGTGGAGCATGGCCACAAGCAGGTTTAAATGATGCATATATGGTATATGAAATTATAGTAGAAGGCGGAGAAACTAGGCTAATGGCTCTATTTAAAGGAAAAGATGTAGAAAAGATAGGACCAGTAAGGAGTTGTAGACATTATTTCTTAGATTATGCATTAGAAAATGATGCAATATATACTCATTATGGATGGAGTCCACAAGGTAAAAAAGATATATCAAATTTAGGAGTAAATAACATTAATGGAATAACAGAAAGTACATCAAATTTCTGGAGAGTATCAGATAAAAAAGCACCACATAATGTAGCAACAAAAATATCAGCATTAAAATCAATAGCAGAAAATAAAGGATATAGAACAACATCAAAATCAGCAAGTGTATTAAATTATGTTTCAGAAGAAGTTAATCCAGAAGGTGAAGATGCAAAATACGTTAAAATACCACATTCTAACATGCAAACAGTTGAGTATAAATATGATGAAACTACAAAAACATATAAAAGATATGCAAGAAATAAAGCCCAAACAGATTGGACTTCAGGTGCTGCAGTTACAACTAAAAATATTATAATTGAGTACGTTGATAGTTATGATTTAAATGATAATTCTGGAAAAGGAAGACAAGGATTAAATAATGAAGGAACATTTGATGGATATTATATAACTAATGGAAAAGCACAAAAAATAAAATGTATTAAAAAATCAAGAAAAGAAAAGACAAAATATGAAGATGAAAATGGAAATGAGATTAAAGTAAATGATGGAAATACTTTTGTTAATATTTGTCCAAAGGATGCAAATGTGGTTCTTTCTGAATAAGATTTTTGAAGATAATAATTCATTTGAGTTATTATCTTTTTCCTATTTTATAGCCGCCAAGCTACCTGGTGATAGATTGTTTTGCTATTTATATCCGTCAAGCTACCTGTGTATAGGACGTTTTCGCTTTCGTCAAACTCAAGCGAAAAGTGCTATACACACGCGTGACTACTCTATAGTTTGAAAAGTGCTATCAC
>CAOPQH010000026.1 GCA_948505485.1 uncultured Clostridia bacterium | reverse complement strand
TGGAAAAAATTCTATATTTAATTTATTTTTTGGAAATTTAGAAGAAGTTAAAGAAAAGTCTAAAAAATCTCCAATTAGAGGAGAAGATATAGACACACAAATAAAAATATCATTAGAAGATGCATTTTATGGGTTAACAAAAAAAATATCTTTAAGAACAGTAGATGGAACTATGAAAACCTTTTCTGTTGCTGTTCCGGCAGGGATTAGGGACGGCGAAAAAATAAGACTAATAGGACAAGGAAAATGCGGAAAAAATGGCGGAAAAAATGGTGACTTATTTATAAAAATAAATATAGAAAATAATATTAAATTCAAATTAGAAGGATATGACTTATATACAGATTTATTAATTACACCATGGGAAGCGGCTTTAGGAACAAGAGTGCAATTAAATTCAATAGATGATACTGTGCAAGTGTACATTCCACAAGGAGTACAGAGTGGAGAAAAAATTAGAATATCAGGCAAAGGTTATAAAAGTGGAAAAGGAGATAGAGGCGATTTAATTGCAGAAGTTAAGGTAATGGTACCAAAACAACTATCAGAAAAAGAAATAAATATATATAAAGAACTAAGCAATATTTCTAAATTTAATCCAAGAAATAAAATATAGTTGACAATTATGTAAATTTATGGTAAAATAAGGCATGGTGTTTATGAAAATAGAAACCATGGAATAAAACATAGGAATGAGGTGTAGTTTTAAATGGAAACATGGCAAGGAAAACACTTTAGCATCACAGATCCACAAGAAGTTAATACAGTAATCTATCAAATAAATAAAACAGAAAAGGAATATTTAGAAAAAAATACTCCTAAATATACTGTGGAAAGATTAGATTACACTGAAGAAATTAGAGGAGATGTAAAACGTAAAACCTTCTATGTAGATAATCCATCAGAAACACAAGACCAATTAGTAATACTTTCATTCGGAAAGGAAAAGGTAGTAGTTAATATGGCATTACTTGAAGATAATAAAATCACAATAAGTAAAAAACCAATGCCATTAAAGTTCAATAATATATATTCAGATGAAGCAACAGTATATAAAGAATTTTCTTATACACCAAATTTAAAAAGACCAATTTGTATAATAGACCCAGAAACAACAGAAGAATTAAAACCAAAATTATATTTTGATGAAAATACAAACGAGGTAAAAGGGAAATGTAAATTAAAACCACATAAATCTTATTTTGCATTTGAGATTAGAGACAAGAAAGATTAAGGAGGAAGTTGATTATGTTAAACAGTTCAGATAATGAACAAATTAATTATGGACCAGCAGCGATTACTATGGATGCCGGAGAAAAAGGAGTCGAAGTCCTTTTTGGTACAATTTTAACAGGAGAAGATGTAAAAAATACACCACTACAGATTTCAGAAGTTGAAGAACATGAATGTATACTAGATGAAGAAAGTAAAAAAGCTACAAGAAGAATTCTTGCAAATAACCAAATTGTAAATGCAGATTACAATAAATTTAAGAAAATAGCAGAAAATAGAAGCAAGAAAAGTAAATCAAATAATAATACAAAACAAGCTAATCAAGATATGGAAATTTAAAAATGTTTTATATACTAAAGAGTAGGTGAGATTACATTGAGTAAATACAGAGGATATGCAAAAAATAATGTAAAAAATATAATAATATACATAATACTATGGATAATGATAGCCATAGTATTTGTTATGCCCTTAACTTACCTTATAGAACTTGCTAAAATTAGTGATGGTGGGTTTCAGGTATTTTTAGAGCATATGCCACAAGCATTTGCACATCCATTTAAGTCATTTAGACAAGTTATAAAAGCTAAATTAGTGGGAAACTATATAATTAATTTAGTAATTATGACATGTATATATGCTATATATTTTATAAGAGGATTATTCAAATATAAAGCAAAAAGTGAATATAATAATATAGAGCATGGATCAAGTGATTGGAGTCAAAGAGGAGAACAATACAGGGTATTAAATGATAAGCAAGGTATAATTTTAGCAGAAGGAAATTATTTACCAGTAGATAAAGTGGGTAATGTAAATGTTTTAGTTGTAGGACGGATCAGGTTCTGGTAAATCATCTTCTTACTCAATACCAAATGCTTATCAAATGTTAGGGTCATATGTATTTACAGATCCTAAAGGAGAATTATATGATAAAACAGCAGGATTTTTACAACAAAATGGGTATGACATAAAAATATTAAATTTAGTAAAACCTAAAAATAGTGATGGATATAATCCACTAATGCACATATCTTCAGAACTTGATGTAGATGTTATTGCAAATACTATAGTAAAAGGGCAAAAAACAGATTCTAGCTCTGACCCATACTGGGATGATATGGCAGAGATGCTATTAAAAGCATTAATCTATTATTTAATAGCAACAAGACCAGAAGAAGAACAAAATTTAGCAAGTTGTGCAGAATTAGTTAGAGCTGCAAACAGTAATGGAGGAAGCAACTTATTAACTGAATTAATGAGCCAATTACCTTATGACCATCCAGCGAGAATGTATTATAAATCTATAGAAATAGCACCAGAAAAGACATATGGGTCAATTTTAAGTTCATTACAATCAAAACTTGGTAAATTTGATTCAAAAGAAATTGCAGAATTAACATCAACAGATACAATTAATTTTGAAGAAATAGGTAGTAAAAAAACAGCAGTATATGTTATATCATCAGATACTCATACAGCATATGATTTTTTACTTACAATATTCTTTGCACAAATGATACAACAACTATATAATTTTGCAGACGATAATGGAGGAAGATTAAGAGTTCCTACATATTTTATATTAGATGAGTTCGCAAATATAGGTAGAGTACCAGATTTTGATAAAAAAATATCAACAAGTAGAAGTAGAGGAATATCTTTTAGTGTAATTTTACAAAATTTAGACCAATTAGAAGCAATATATGAAAAATCATATGAAACCATCATGGGTAACTGCGATACACACTTATTCTTAGGAAGTAACTCATTTAAAACAGTTGAGTATTTTTCTAAAGCATTAGGCGAAAAAACAATTTCAAGAGACAGCACATCAGTAAATAGGGATAAAAAATTCAAAAAAACAGGAATTAGTGTATCAGATCAAATAATGGCTAGGGCACTAATGACACCAGATGAATTAAGAAGAATGGATAACGAAGATTGTATTATATATGAAAAAGGAATAAAACCAGTAAAAGCCAAAAAGTTTTGGTACTATAAAAAACCAATGGCTAAGAAATTGGCAGAAGTGGCAATAGATCACAATAACGTAGAAGAAAAAGATAGAGGAGTATGGAGAAAATATAACCCTTATAATCCTTATGTAGAAAAAAAAGAAGATGACAAAGGAGTAGATTTAAAAATTGAATCATTAGACGATCTATTTGAAGACAATAAATCATCAGATTTAAATAATAACAATCAAGCTCAAAAAAGTGAAACACCGCCACAATTTAATAATAATCAAAATCCGAAAATTGATAATAACAAATCTAACAATAAAGATAACAAACAAAGTGATAAAACAGATAACAATAAAGATAATCAAGAAAACGATAAATCAGATAACAAAGATAATAAAGCAAATAATAATACTTCAAATAATCAATTAAATAATAACTCAGATGTCAACATAAATAATAATAAAGAAAATAAACCAGATGTAAGAAAAGATAACAAAGTAGATATTGCGCAGATAAATACGCAACAAAATGCTAATAAATCTACAAAGCAAATAAATGATATAGATGACGAGGAATATGATTTGCAAAAAGAATTAGAAGCTAAATTCGATGAATTATTTGGAGAATTAGATTAACAAAATTATGTAGACCCCTAACCTAATTATGTAAAGTTAAGGGCCTATATTTTTTTATATTCTAAGAAAGTTATCATAGTATGATAACTTTTCATAGAAGATAATAAGGATTGCCATAGTCAATTTATACTTTACATAATAATCATTCAAAGGATATTATTGTTTTGCAGTAAATGATGAAATGCTCCTGATTTATTCTCGATTTATCTTGAAAAAATTGGATAAATATTATAGAATAAATAAAAAATAAGAGGAGATTATACATGAAATTTATACATTTAGCAGATATGCACTTTGATAGTTGCTTTAGCAATTTATCAGATAACAAAACATTAGGAAACAAAAAAAGATTAGAGCAAAGAGAAGTATTTAAAAAAATAATTGAATATATAAAAGAAAATAATATATCATATTTATTTATATCAGGAGACTTATATGAAAACGAACATATACAAGAAACAACAATTGAATATATAAATAGGTTATTTATACAAATACCAAATACAAAAATATTTATATCTCCTGGAAACCATGATCCTTTTACGAAAAATTCATACTATAATAGTTATAATTGGGCATCAAATGTAAAAATATTTGGACCAGAAATAGAAAAAGTATCTTTAGAAGAAGCAGATATATATGGATATGGATTTGATGATTTTTACTGTACAGATAGTAAAATAGAAGAATTAGAAATAGAAGATAAAAATAAATTAAATATATTAATACTTCATGGAACATTGGATGGAGCAAATATAGAAGAAAAACAATATAATTCTATGAATAAGGCAATGTTAGAAAGTAAAGGATTTGATTATATAGCATTAGGACATATACATAAAGCCGATTATAACACAACAAAAGACCAATATATTGTGTACCCAGGGTCAACAATTTCAATGGGCTTTGATGAGATAGGAGAACATGGAGTAATTTATGGAGAACTAACAAAAGAACATATAAAATTAGAGTTTATGTCAATGTCTAAATTAAATTTTGAGGAGATTAAATTAGATTGTAGTGAATGTTATTCAAAAGAAGAATTAATAGAAAATATAAAGGGATTAGAACTTAATAAAGATAGATTATACAAAATTATGTTAACAGATAAAAGACACTTTGAAATAAATACATATGATTTATATAACTATGAATTAAATGAAAATATAATAAAAATAAAGAATAAAACAACAATTAATTATGATTTGGAGAAGTTATCTAATGAAGGAACTCTAAGAGGACTATTTGCCAAAGAAATGTTAAATAAGATGAAAGAAGCTAAAACTCAGGAAGAATTAGAAATACTAGAAAATGCAATTGAGATAGGAATGGAAGTGATAAATTGAGAATTAATAAATTAAAAATAAATGCTTATGGTAAGCTAAAAGACAAAAATATTAATTTAGGAAATAATATAAATATTATATATGGAAAAAATGAAAGTGGAAAATCAACAATATTGAAATTTATCATAAATTCTTTCTATGGGGCATCAAGAAATAAAAAAGGTAAAGATATATCAGATTATGAAAGATATACGCCATGGGAAACAGAAGAATTTTCTGGAAAAATTCAATATGAGTTAGATGATGGAAAAAAATTAGAAGTATTTAGAGAATTTAAAAAGAAAAATCCTAAAATATATAATGAATTATCAGAAGATATTTCTAAAGAATTTAATATAGATAAAAATAAGGGAAATGAATTTTTTTACGAGCAGACTAAGATAGATGAAGCAACTTTTTTATCTACTGCTATAATAGAACAACAAGAAGTAAAAATAGAAAAAAATATTCAAAATAATTTAATACAAAAAATATCAAATTTAATTACAACAGGTGAAGATAATATTTCTTATGAAAAAGCAATTGAAAAAATAAATAAAAAACAATTAGAAGAAATAGGTACAGAAAGAAGTAGAGAAAAACCTATAAATGTAATAGAAGCTAAATTAGAAGAAATAAATAGTAGAATAAAAGATATAGAACAATACGGATATCAAGGAAAAGAGATCGAAGAAAAAATATTAGATTTAGCCAATAAAACTTTACATAATCATGCTAAAATGGAAATATTACAAGATGTTAACAAATTAAGGCAAGAAGAAAAAATAGAAGAAGAAAAAATAAAAATTAATGAAAAAATAAAAAATGATTATCAAGAAAAGATAAGTTTATTAAAAAATGACGTAGAAAAAATAAAAAATGAAAATAAAAATCACGAAAAAATAAATTTAAAAAATAATTTAGAAAAAAATAAAAAAATAATAAAAAAAATAAATTTAATTTTTATTTTATTATTAATAATTGATGTTTTATCATATTTTTTAATTAAAAATACAATAATTAAAAATATTTTAGTTCTTACAGCGCCAATGATTTTAATTTTTTATTATTTTTTAAAAAATAATAAAAAAAATAAAATAAAAAAAGAAGAAAAAAATAATTTAGAAAATAATAAAATAATAGAAAATAAATTATTAGAACTAAAAAATGAAATTAATTTAATAGAAAAAAATAAAATTAAAATAGAAAATGAAATAGAAAAAATAAAAAAAGAAATAAATTATAAAAATAAAAATAAAATAGAAAAAATAAAAAATAATTATTATGAAAAAATGAAAACAAACAAAAATGATGAAAAAGGTAATTTGATTTTTGAAAATGAAAACCAAAAACAAGATAACCAAAAATTTAAAAATGAGATAGATGAAATTTTAAATTACACATTTGAAGAAATAAATATAGAGTTACATAAAACACAAAACGAAATAACAAAAGATGAAATCGAAATAGCAAATCTTAAAATTCAAAAAAGAAATAATGATGATGTAAAAACAGAGTTAAACAACCTAGAAGAAACCAAAGTTATGTTAACCAAAAAACATGAAGAATTATGTAAAAAAAATGCAAGTATGAATATAGCAAAATCTGCAATACAACAAGCGTATGAACACATGAAAAATAGCATATCTCCTAAGTTTACAGAAAACTTATCAAAACTTATTTTAGACATCACAAAAGGTAAACATAAATCTGCAAAAATAAATGATGAAAAAGGTATAGTAGTAGAACTAGAAAAAGGAAATTATGTAAACATAAATAGACTTAGTATTGGTACAATAGATCAACTATATTTATCATTAAGATTAGCAATTTTAGAAGAAATATCAGAGGAGAAGATTCCTATAATTCTAGATGAAGCTTTTGCATATTATGATGATGAAAGACTAGAAAATATTTTGAAGTATTTGCATGAAAAATTTAATAATAGGCAAATAATTATTTTTACTTGTACAAATAGAGAAAAAAATATTTTAAATAAATTAAATGTAGATTATAACCTAGTGGTATTGTAAGTATTGATAATTTGTAGTATAATAATTAACAAAATGTCTGATATTTAAATCGCCAAAGTTTATAAATAATATCAGAATCATATAAATATCTATAAAAGGAGAGAAAATTATGTTTGACAAATTAGAGGCTGTAGAAGAAAGATATGAAGAATTAACAAAGTTGATAAGTGATCCAGAGGTAATATCAGATCAGTCTACTTGGCAACAGTATATGAAAGAGCATAGTAGTATAGAAGATGTTGTACTTAAATTTAGAGAGTATAAAAAAACAAAACAAACTATGGACGAGGCAAAAGAGATGATGGAAGATAAAGAATTAAAAGAGCTTGCAGAGGCAGAATATTATGAAGCAAAAGACAATCTTCCAAAATTAGAAGAAGAATTAAAGTTACTTTTAATACCAAAAGATCCAAATGATGATAAAGATGTTATATGTGAAATTCGTGCAGGAGCAGGAGGAGAAGAAGCAGCATTATTTGCGGGAACATTATTTAGAATGTATACAATGTATGCAGAAAAAAATCATTGGAAACTAGAAATATTAAATGAAAATGAAACAGGATTAGGTGGATATAAAGAAATTTCATTTATGATAACAGGAAAAGGTGCATACAGCAGATTAAAATTTGAGAGCGGTGCACACAGAGTGCAAAGAGTACCAGATACAGAAAGCAGTGGAAGAATACATACATCAGCTGCAACAGTTGCAGTTTTACCAGTAATGGATGATGTAGAAATAGAATTAAATCCAGCAGATATAAAAATGGAAGTTTTTAGATCTTCAGGAGCAGGAGGACAACATATTAATAAAACATCATCTGCTGTAAGATTAATACATGAGCCAACAGGGATTGTAGTAGAATGTCAAACAGAAAGATCACAATTTCAAAATAGAGACAATGCTATGAGAATGTTAAGAACAAAAATATATGATATTGAAAAAGAAAAACACGATTCACAAATAGCCAATGAAAGAAAAACGCAAGTAGGAACAGGAGATAGAAGTGAAAAAATAAGAACATATAATTATCCACAAGGAAGAATAACAGATCACAGAATAGGAATGAGCATATATCAAATGGAAAACTTTTTAAATGGTGATATGGACGAAATGATAGACAACTTAATAGCAGCAGATAGGGCAGAAAAATTGAAAGGTGAAGAAGAATAAATAAAAATTCTAATTATACATTTTTGCTATATTGACAAATTTAAACATATATGTTAAAAAATTATTGTACTGTGAAAAATAAAATTTATGGTATATTATTTTTTATAGGAGATGAGAAATAAATGAAACAAACTTATTGGTATGATCCAACTTCATCACAAAGCCATATAAGAACATTAGAAATGCAATATAATGAAACAATTAAAAGAGTACATTTATTAGGAAATAAAATTAAAGAAAATGTGTGTGTAGATGGAGCTTGGTTTGATGATAATGCTATTACTTTTGCAAGATGGTGGAATGATCAAACTCACTTTGACCAAGAAGGACAAGGTGGAAATTTAAAGTGGAATGAAAACAAAAAAGAATTAGTAATCGATTCAACAGATACAAAAGCTGATGGGCAAGATAGATTAAAGCATATTGTAAATATGGAAGGAAAGACCTTTTATATAGCTGTTTGTAAATCTTTACAAGCACTTGAAAGTAGTCATGAAAATGTTAAATGGCAAATGAAAAAATATATAAAAAAGGCAAAAGATCCATCTTATAATCTAAGTGTAAAGACTATGGGAAAGAAATGGATACAATTCATGTCAGATGTAGGTTGTGAGGATTTTGTATGGACACCTCTAAATATACCTCAAAGTTCAAAAGGCAAAACTACTGATTTAAATAAGGTAGAGAGTTTTTCTAAGGAAGTAGCAACATGTTTATTTAATTTAGAACAATCTGTTGATGCATATTATAAGAGTATAAACAGCCTGATAAATAATACATATGCAGGTAAATGGTGGGGATTTTCGGAGGAAATTAAGTATAAAATAACAAAAATAACAAAAGAATTTACACAAAGATCGAATACAAAAATGAAAAACTTTAAGAAAAATCTTAATTTGGCGCTAACAAAAACAATAGATGCCAAAAAGGGAGATTTAAAAATATTAAAAGAACTAAAAAATGTAAAATTCGACTAATAAGTATAAATAAATTTATTTTTTTATTGACAAATAAAAAATTTAATGATAAAAAAAGATTAATGTACTATAATAGTACATTAATTTTTTGATATAAGGAGATAGAAATATGGGAAAGTATTTTTACAATGAAGCATCATCAGTAACAGTAATAAAAAAGTTAGAGAACGATTATGGAAAAATAGTTGAGACAGTAAACAATCTTGGACGTATTGTATACAAATATACTTGTATGGATAATTACTGGTTTGATGATAATGCAATAGTATTTGCAGAATGGTGGAATGACAATGATAAGGACAAAGACTCTACTGGGGGAAATTTAGTATGGGATGACGAAGCTAAAAGATTAATTATAAATAGTCATGATGTTAAAGCAGATGGTTCAGACAGATTAAAGCATATGGTAAATATAGCTGGAAAGGTTTTTTATGTAGCAGTTTGTAAATCATTAGAAGCTTTAGAAAGTAGTCATAAAGATGTAAAAAACAAATTAAATAAATATTTAAAAGCAGCACATGATAAAAGTTATACTTTAGATACAGCAACTGTTGGAAAAAGATGGTTAAACTTTATGGAAGGATTAGGATGTGAAACTTACAACTTTACAATATTAAAAACTCCTGCAAATGCAAATGGTAAAACAACTAATTTAGCAGAAGTCAAGAACTTTCAAAGAGAAGTATCAACTACTTTACAAAATTTAGAAGAACATATAGAAACATATTGTAAACATATAAATGAATTAGCAAATAATATAGATTCAAGTAAATGGTGGGGATTCTCAGATGATGTTAGAAGTAAGGTAAAACAAGCAACAAGTAGTTATCAAACTAAAGCTACTAGAAAAATCAAAAACTTTAAACAAAACCTTAACTTAGCTTTAACAAAAACAATAGAAGCGAAAGATGGAGACTTGAAGATATTAACAGACTTAAATAGTGTAAATTTTGATTAAAATCCAATCAACATAAATCGACTAAAACATATAAGTTATGAAAACTTGTTTTAATAACTTATATGTTTTTTTTGTTATATTAATGTTATAAAAATGTAAAAATAATGGCAAAAAGATAGTCCGTAGGAGAGTACGCCATAGGCTAAAAATGTTATATTGAAAAATAATATAAAATTGCTATAATTATTGTAGTGATATATAGAGAGGAGAATTCTAATTGTTAGTAGTATTAATTGGTGAAGGAAAAATGCATAAAATTATATTACCACAAGTTCCATCTGGAAATTTTATGATAGATGATGAATATGAAAAAACAAACAGAAGATTACTAGAAATAGAATCAAAAGATGGAAAATGGCAAATAAAAAGTGATGATAATGCAAAGATATTAAATCCTAAATGTATTAGTATAACAAATGACAAAATTAACATTATGAATTCTACTGATCTATTTGTAAGTGGAGTTATTTTAAAAGAGTATAATATATATCATTTAATGATTGGAGAATCAGAAGCATTATATACTTTATGTTATTTACCAGTATACGAAGACAATTGGATTCATTTAGATTTAGATACAAGAAAGATACACGAAATATCAATTGGAAGAAATAGTTTAAACCAAATACATTATGCAAATAATTTAGTATCTGATATTCATGCTAAAATAGTTTTTAATAATGGCAGATGGATATTAGAGAATTATGATAAAAAGTATGGGACATTTTTAAATGAAGAGTTGGTATATGATAGGACCAAATTTCTATTTAATGGAGACTCTATTTTTATCATGGGATTAAAAATTATATTAATGGGAAACAGTATATATATTAATAATCCAGCTGGAAAAATGGATTATGACAACAATGTTTTAATTTCAAGAGAGCATAAGAAGCAAGAGATAAAAGAAGATGAAAAAGAAGATGATAAATACATAGAATTGCATTCTGCAAAAGATTATTTTTATAGATCACCTAGAATAATTGATAAAATTGATAAAGAGGAAATTCAAATAATTGCACCACCTCAAAGGAAAGGTGACAACCATATGCCTTTAATTTTTACATTAGGTACTACTTTATGTATGGGTGTGTATTCTATTATGTCGATTTTCACTACAGTTTCAGGAATATCTAAGGGAACATCATCTATAGGAAATAGTGTTATGTCAATTTTCTCTTCAGTTATGATGTTAATATCAAGTTTAGTATTACCTTTATTAATGATGAGATGGGAGAAAAATAGAGATAAAAAATATGAGATAAAGCGTCAAGAAAAATATAGAGAATATCTTAAAAATAAGAAACATGAAGTACAAGAAATTAAAGATAAAAAAAGGAAAATTCTTTTAAAAAATTATGCTACAACTGAGGAATGTGTAAAAATTATTCTAGAAAAAGATAAAAGATTATGGGAGAGAACAATCCAAGACCCAGACTTTATGTCAATCAACCTTGGAATAGGAGATATTCCGTTTGATATACATATAACATATCCTAAAAAAGAAGCACTACAAATGGAAGAAGAAGATAACTTAAGAAATATGCTAGATGATTTTACTAAAGATGTAGAAACTTTAAAAGATGCTCCAGTTACAGTATCATTAACAGAAGAAAAAATAATTGCATATATAGATAAAGATGAAGAAAACATAGATAAATTTATGCAAAATTTCTTTATTCAATTAATGGCATTTCAAAGTTATCATGATTTGAAGCTAGTATTTTTATTAAAAAAAGATAAAATAAAAAAATGGGATTATGTTAAAATGTTTCCTTACATTTGGAATGATGAAAGGGATTTTAGATTTTTCGAAGATGAAGTTAAAAATATGGACGAAATATCAAAATATTTAGAGGATGAATTTGCACAAAGAACAGGTAAAGATGAAGGAACAAGTTCAAAAAGTGAATCAGGAGATTATAAAGAATTTTCACCATATTATTTAATAATAACAGATGATTATAGAGAAATAGAAAATCTACAAATAATTAATAATATATTAGAAGAAAAAAATAATATAGGATTTAGTATTTTTTGTATAGCAAATAATATAAGAGAGTTACCAAATGAGTGTAAAAAATTTATAAATATAGATGGTAGAACAGGAAAGGTATTTAGTAATGAAGTATCACAAGAGGGAGGAGTTAAGTTTATCTTTAATAACTTAAACACTTTCTTTTTCGAAAATATAAAAAATATGATATCAAATATACCTATAAAGTACAAATTAGCAGAAAGAAATTCTTTACCAAATACTTATACTTTTTTAGAAATGTATAATGTAGGATTAGTACAGCAATTGAACATTTTAGATAGATGGAAAAATAATGATGCAACGCTTTCTCTTGCAGCACCGCTTGGAATTAAGCCATCAGGAAAACTTTTAAATTTAGACATTCATGAGAAATTTCATGGACCACATGGATTAATTGCAGGAAGTACTGGATCTGGTAAGAGTGAATTCATAATTACATATATACTATCATTAGCAATTAATTACCATCCAGATGATGTTACCTTTATACTTATAGACTATAAAGGTGGAGGGCTAGCAGGAGCATTCCATAAACAAAATGTAAAATTGCCACATTTAGTAGGGACAATTACAAATATTGATAAAGAAGGACTTCAAAGATCATTAGTGTCTATACAAAGTGAAATGAGAAGAAGACAAATTTTATTTAATGAAGCGAGAGAACTAACAGATGGAGGAGTTATTGATATATATAAATATCAAAAATTATATCATACTGGAGTATTAAAAAAACCAATTCCACACCTATTGATTATTTGTGATGAGTTTGCAGAATTAAAACAACAACAGCCAGATTTTATGAGTGAATTAGTAAGTGTTTCAAGAATTGGACGTAGTTTAGGTGTACATTTAATTTTAGCAACTCAAAAACCAAGTGGTATTGTAGATGACCAAATTCGAAGTAATAGTAAATTTGCAATTTGTTTGAAAGTACAAGATAAATCAGACAGTTCAGATGTAATAGAAAGGCCAGATGCAGCCTATCTTAAACAATCAGGAAGATTTTATATAAAAGTAGGAAATGATGATTATTTTGATATAGGACAATCAGGATGGTCTGGAGCACCGTATTATCCACAAGATACTACTAAAAAACAAGAAGATGATTCTATAGAGTTTATTGCTAATAATGGTTCTGTAATTAAGGAAATAAACGATTATACCAAGAAAAGTGTAAATAGCCAAGGTGAACAACTAACAAATATTGTCAAAGAAATGAATGATATAGCAGAACAAGAAAATATAAAAGCTGAAAGTTTATGGATAGAAGATATACCAGAAAATATTTATGTAGATAAAGTAAAAGATAAATATAAATTTAAGAAAAAGAATAAGAGCGTAATAGCTACAATTGGCGAATATGATGACCCAGCAAATCAAAAACAAGGAATTGTAAATTTAGATCTTGTAAAATGTGGAAATATCGCGGTGTTTGGAAATGCAGAAAGTGGAAAAGAAACACTGATTAGCTCTCTTGTATATGATGTAATGAAAACATATTCTGCATCTGATGTATGGATATATTTATTAGATTTTGGAACAGAATCATTAAAGATATTTACAGAATGTCCACATGTTGGTGAAGTTATTTGTGTAAATGACGGTGAAAAATTAAGAAGATTTTTCACTAGAATGAAAGAAATAGTTAAAGAGAGGAAGCAAATACTTACAGAGTACAATGGAGATTATAATTTTTTCTTAAAAACAAATGATAAAAAGATGCCATTAATAACAATAATAATGAATGGATATGAAACTTTTATAGAAAATTACGAAGACACATTTGATGATATTTTATTGACATTGACAAGGGAAGGTGCAAAAACAGGGGTTACATTTCTTATAACTACAACAGCAAGTAATGACTTAAGATATCGTATGCTTCAAAACTTTAAACAAAAAATAGCATTAACATTAAATGACTCAAGCGAATATAGTAGTATTTTCGAGGGATTAGGAAGTAAAAGACCAATGCGTAGATTTGGTAGAGGATTAATTAATATAGGAGAAGAAATTTATGATTTTCAAACTGCTAAATCCTGTGAGCCAGAAGAATATAATGTATTTATAAGAGAAGAAATTGAGATAGTAAAAAAAGAAAATAAAGAAAGTGCAGAGAAAATCCCTATATTGCCAGATGTAGTTAGAATAGAAGATTTTAAAATGAAAGTAGATGATTTATCAAAAATACCAATTGGTTTAAGAAAAAAAGATATAAAACCAGAATATTATGACTTTAAAGAAAATTTCATTAGTGTTATTACAGCTAAAGATAAAGAAGAGTCAATACAATTTGCTACTAATATATGGCAGCAGATTAGTCAAATTAATGATATTGATATTACCATTTTAGATCCGGAAAGAAAAGTTTTAAGTGGAAAAAATGAATTTAAGGATAATTTTGATAAATTTAATAAAGAAGAAAATAAATCATCTAAATATAATATTTGCTTTATTTTTGGACTAAATAAACTAACAGACTATATAGAACAAAATATGGATGACGACGACGATTATTCTGATGGAGCAGAGAAATTAGGCAATATTATAAGTAAGTGTGAAGAGAAAAAAAATTACAGTTTTATAATTGTTGATCAAGCAGATAAAATTAAAGAACATAACTATGATGACTGGTACAAAGCAAATGTATTAGAAACTAATATAATTTGGGTAGGAAATGGTATAGAAGACCAATATCTATTAGATGTAAATGCACCAAGAAAAGAAATACAAGATAATTGTGGATGTAGTTTTGGATATATTAACAAAAAAGATAAAACAGTAATGTTAAAACTTCTAGAAATGAGAGTAAAGAAGGAGGACGAAGATGAATAAAATATTGGTAAAATTGTATGTTCCAATGATTGGTGAGGAATATGAGCTTTGGTTACCTGTAAATAAAAAAATTCATGCGATAATTAAATTACTAGTTAAAGCAGTAAACGAATTTACAAAAGGTTATTATAATCCAATAGAAATGCCATATTTATATGATAAAATAACAGCAGAAGTATATGACATTAATTCAAAGATTATAGAAACTCAAATAAGAAATGGATCAGAGTTAATCTTAATATAAAATTTTAGAATAAAAATACTCTTTGAAAAATAGAATAAAATATACTATTTTTCAAGGAGATTTTATTTTGAAAAAACCAGTTTTTCCAAAATATTATAAATTCTATCGCCCTCAAAATTCAAAGAATTTTGAGATGGCTAAAAAACCTCTTTCATTCTCACAATTTGTTTAGAGGTTTTTAATTAAATATGTGT
>CAOPQH010000025.1 GCA_948505485.1 uncultured Clostridia bacterium | reverse complement strand
AAAGTACATATTGAATGTACAAATTGAACCGCCGTATGCCCGAACGGCACGTACGGTGGTGTGAGAGGGAATAAATAAAATAATTATTTATTCTCTACTCGATTTTAAATTCAATATAGATTTGCCAGATATTTGTTAGATTAATTAGATATAATTAATGCATTTTTTAAGTTTCGGTTTTTTTATAATTATATAGAAATTGATTATAGAAAAAAATTATATATTTAAAAGTGAGTTCGACCTGAAAATTTATTTTTTATTCTGTTTAGAGTGTGTTTAAACAACTTGAATATTTAAATTTTTGAAACGCCTTGAAGAACGGAACTTTTAAATATATAATTTTTTTCTGATATCAATATTAATAAAAAAACCGAAACTTAAATAATGCATTTATATTGAAAAGAACAATATAAATGTGTTACAATCATATAAATAAGTCGAAAGTGAGTTGATATACCATGAATAATAAAAATATATCCGAATCAAAACTTGTTAGTAAAACAAATAATAATTTAATAGATATTGAAACAATATATGCTGACATTAGAAATAAAATTATTGTAGCACGAGGTAGAATGCTAAAACATATTGATACAACTATGGTTGAAGTTTATTGGTATGTTGGAAAAATAACTTATGAATTATCTGAAAGCCATGCCAAGGAAAGCTATGGAAAAAAGATAATAGAAACATTGTCAGCTAAGCTGACCAATGAATTTGGTAGTGGCTTTTCACCAGTTAGTATTAGGAGAATGAGAAGATTTTATGAAATGTATCCAATTTGGTCGGCAGTGCCGACTGAATTAAGTTGGTCACATTTTCAAGAACTAATAAAGATAAATAGAAAAGAAGAGAGAGAATTTTACGAAATTGAATCAATTAAATCTAATTGGGGATATAGAGAATTAAATAGACAAATAAATACAAAATTATATGATAGATATTTAATATCTCCAGATAAAAATAAGATTATGGTAGAATCAACAAAAGGTTTAATTGAAAAGCAACCAGAGGAACTATTGAAAAACCCTTATATCTTTGAATTTGCTGGATTAAAGGAAAACAAAAACTATTTAGAAACAGATTTAGAAAAGGCCTTATTATCCCATTTAACTGAATTCTTGTTAGAACTAGGAAGAGGATTTTCATATGTAGCTAGTCAACAAAGAATTAAAATTGGCTCTGAATATTATTATCCGGATTTAATATTCTATAACCGTCTTGCGAAATGTTTTGTGATAATAGATTTAAAAATTGGAAAACTAACTCATCAAGATATTGGACAAATGCAAATGTATGTGAATTATTATAAAAAAACTCAAATGATAGATGGAGAAAATGAACCAATAGGAATACTATTATGTGCCGATAAAGATGATGCTGTTGTAGAAATGACACTAGGAGATGATGTAAAAAATGTTTATGCTTCGAAATATTTAACCTATTTACCAACGAAAGAAGAATTGATTAAGATTATTAAAGATGAGAAAGAATTGATTGAATTAGCAAAAGAAAACGAGAAAGAATAATGTAAAAGTAACAGAAGTAAGAAAAGGAGAAATTTTATGTCTAAATGGGGATCAGAAGAAAAAGAAACAATAGAAGCAATAGAGAAGATAGGATTTAAAGGAAAGATTCTTAATATAGCAGCAGGAGATGGAAGATTTAATGAGGAAAATTACACAACGGAACAAGGAATTAATATATTTCAAGATAATTTAGTTCTATAGAAGGAAAATTTTTAGTAATAAGTGGAGAAAGTAGATATAGAATAATCAAAGTTGAAGAAGAAGGATAAAAAATAAAGTTTGTGACCTAATTTGTGTAATAATGTTTTATGTGACTAAAAAATAAATTTTAAAAAGGTAATGACA
Organism: uncultured Clostridia bacterium; assembly: GCA_948505485.1. GTDB lineage: Bacteria > Bacillota > Clostridia > TANB77 > CAG-508 > CAG-269. The sequence goes on along the minus strand of CAOPQH010000025.1, from coordinate 14,449 downwards.
CGAATTTTTTAAAAAATTACACGAAAATTTTAGTTGATAATAATCATAATAAAAATATAAGGAGGAAAAATGTTTAAATTAGTATCAGATTACAAGCCAACTGGAGACCAACCACAAGCAATTGAATACTTAAGTAAAGGGATACAACAAGGTAAAAAATTCCAAACTCTTTTAGGTGTAACAGGCTCTGGGAAAACATTTACAATGGCAAATATCATACAAAAAGTTCAAAAGCCAACACTCGTTTTAGCACATAATAAAACATTAGCTGGTCAATTATATTCAGAATTTAAAGAATTCTTTCCAGAGAACAATGTTGAATATTTTGTATCTTATTATGATTATTATCAACCAGAAAGTTATATACCACAGTCAGATACATATATTGAAAAAGATGCATCAATAAATGATGAAATTGACAAATTGCGCCATTCTGCAACTGCATCACTATTTGAAACAAAAGATGTAATTATAGTAGCTTCTGTTTCTTGCATATATGGATTACGGAGACCCTATTGATTATGAAAATATGATAGTATCTTTGCGACCAGGAATGCAAAAGTCAAGAGAAGAAGTTATGAAAAAATTAGTTAATATGCAATATTCAAGAAATGAAATAGATTTTAAAAGAGGTACGTTCAGAGCAAAAGGAGATATTTTAGAAATATATCCTTCTGATCAAAGTGAGTCAGCAGTCAGAGTAGAGTTTTGGGGAGATGATATAGAAAAAATTTCAGAAATAAATCCATTAACAGGAAAAATTGTTGCATCAAGAAATCATGTAATGATATTTCCTAATTCCCACTATGTAACGACAAATGATAAAATGGAAAGAGCTATTAAAACTATAGAAGAAGAATTAGAAGAAAGAGTAAAATATTTTAAAGATAATAACAAATTAATAGAAGCACAAAGAATAGAAGAAAGAACAAATTTTGATATAGAAATGATGAAAGAAACAGGATTTTGTCAAGGAATTGAAAATTATTCAAGACATATAAGTGGTAGAGAGCCAGGTTCTGCACCTTTTACTTTATTTGACTATTTTCCTGATGATTTTTTATTACTAGTAGATGAATCTCATGCTACAATTCCACAAGTAAGGGCAATGTATAATGGAGATAAATCAAGAAAAGATTCTTTAGTGAATTATGGATTTAGATTACCATCAGCTTATGATAACAGACCATTAAAATTTAACGAATTTGAAGATAGACTAAATCAAGTTATATTTGTAAGTGCTACACCTGCTGATTACGAAAAAGAACATGCAAAAGACAATGTAGTAGAACAAATAATTAGACCAACAGGACTATTAGACCCTAAAATTGAAGTTAAACCAGTAACAAATCAAGTTGATGATTTAATAGAGCAAATAAGAATTAGAGTTGAAAAAAACGAAAGAGTTTTAGTTACAACATTAACTAAAAAAATGGCAGAAGATTTAACTTCATATTTAAAAAATTTAGACATAAAAGTAAATTATATGCATTCAGACATTAAGGCTCTTGAAAGAATGGAAATTATAAGAAATTTACGTTTAGGTGAGTTTGATGTATTAGTTGGAATAAACTTATTAAGAGAGGGATTAGATATTCCAGAAGTTTCATTAGTTGCAATACTAGATGCAGATAAAGAAGGATTTTTACGCTCAGAACGTTCTTTAATTCAAACAATAGGAAGAGCAGCAAGAAATACAAATGGTACAGTTATAATGTATGCAGATGAATTAACAGATTCAATGGAAAAAGCAATAAGTGAAACAAACAGAAGACGTTCTATTCAAGAAAAATATAATAAAGAAAATAATATCACACCTACAACAATAAATAAATCTATAAGAGATACAATAAAAGCTACAATAGTGGAAGACATAAGTGTAGAATATAAATTAGAAAAAGATGAAGATATTAAAGATATTATAACAAAACTTACAGATGAGATGCTAAAATATGCTGCAGAAATGGAATTTGAAAAAGCAGCAGAATTAAGAGATAAAATAAGAGAGTTGGAAAAATTATTATAAAATATTTAAGAATTTAATAAAAAGTATAATAATTATTATACTTTTATAGAAATTCTATTATAAAAATATTAAAGAAAAGGAGAAAATTAATGTTAGAATTAAAAAATATTAAAAAAAGTTATAAAATAGGAGACATAGAGACAAAAGCTTTAGATGATATAAGTGTATCATTTAGGGAAAAAGAATTTGTATCTATTTTAGGACCAAGTGGCTCTGGAAAAAGTACATGTCTTAATATAATAGGTGGGTTAGACAGATACGATTCAGGAGATTTAATAATTAAAGGAAAGAAAACAAAAGATTTTAAAGACAAAGATTGGGATGCATATAGAAATAATTCAATAGGATTTGTTTTTCAAAATTATAATTTAATATCACATATTAGTATTGTTGCTAATGTAGAGTTAGGAATGACATTAAGTGGAGTTAAATCAAAAGATAAAAAGAAAAGAGCAATAGAGGTTTTAGAAAAGGTTGGATTAAAAGAACATATGCATAAAAAACCTAATCAACTTTCAGGTGGACAAATGCAAAGAGTTGCAATCGCAAGAGCTTTAGTAAATGACCCAGAAATTCTTTTATGTGATGAGCCAACAGGAGCGTTAGATACAGTTACAAGTGTTCAAATAATGGATTTAATAAAAGAAATATCAAAAGATAAATTAGTTATTATGGTTACACACAATCCAGAATTAGCAGAAAAATATTCAGATAGAATTATAAAATTTGAAGATGGAAAAATATTATCTGATTCGAATCCAAATAACGGAAAAGGACATAATAAGGAATTTAAATTAAAGAAAACAAGTATGAACTTTTTTACAGCGCTTCATTTGTCTTTTAATAATATAAGAACTAAAAAAGGAAGAACTTTTTTAACCGCGTTTGCCTCAAGTATAGGTATTATTGGAATAGCAGTAATATTAAGTTTATCTACTGGATTTCAAACTAAAATTGACGGATATATAAAAGATACTATGGATCAATTTCCTATTATTATAAATCAATCATCTATGGAAATGGATGAAGAACAAATGACAGATATGCATAACGAAATGTCAGATATGGTAAAAGGTACTAGAGAATATGCTAATAGTGATGAAATGTATTTATATGATACAAGTTTAACAAGTAAAATGCATGTTAATAAAATATCTGATGAATATATGGACTACTTATCAAAAACAGACAAAGAAATATGTTCAACAATTGGATATATAGGATTAACAAATTTAAATCTTCTTAGAAAAGATGGAGAAAACATTATTCCAATAAAAGTAGAAGGTGGTGTAAACCAAGCAGCAGGTGCAGATAGCAGAGGAATGAGTTCTATAAATGCAACAACATATCCTAAAATGTTAGATGAGAACAGAAATTATTTACAAGAATATTATGATGTTTTAGAAGGAGAATATCCAAAAGAAGTAACAGATGTAGTTTTAGTAGTAGACACAAAAAATAGAATTTCAATAGATACTATGAAAAAATTAGGCTATGATACGGAAAATATGGAAACTATGAAATTTAATGACATTGTAGGAACAGAATTAAAATTAATAGATAACAATAATTATTATGCAAAAACGCCATTTGGAACATATACTTATAATACAGACTATAATAAAATGTATAATGCAGAAAGTAGTATTACTTTAAAAATTTCTGGAGTCATAAGAGCAAAAGAAAATGTAAAAATTTCTTTATTAGCTGACGGAATAGCATATAGTAGTGATTTAAATGATTTAGTAGAAGAACGAGCAGAAGACTCTAATATTGTTAAAGACCAAAAAAATGTAAATTATAATATATTAACAAAACAAGATTTTGAAAATGAAGCGTATAAAGATCAAATGATATCATATTTTGGAGGAAGCGAAATACCTTTATTTGCAATATTATATCCAACATCATTTGAAAACAAAGATAAACTTTGTCAATATTTAGATAAATATAACGAAGGAAAAGCAGATGATGATAAAGTTATTTATCAAGATTTATCAGCAACAATTACTGAAATGTCGTCTGGCATAATGGATGGAATAACTATTGTATTAATTGCATTTGCTGCAATATCTTTAGTTGTAAGTTTAATAATGATTTGTATAATAACATATACATCTGTATTAGAAAGAACTAAAGAAATAGGAATATTAAAAGCCTTAGGAGCTAGAAAGAAAGATATTACAAGAGTATTTAATGCAGAAACATTTATACTTGGAATTTTCTCTGGAGCTTTAGGTATTGGTGTTGCATATTTACTTACAATTCCTATAAACAAAATCATTTTAGAAATGTCAGAATTAGAAAATGTAGCAAATTTACAAATAAATCATGCAATTACTTTAGTAATAATAAGCACTATAATTACAATGATTGGTGGATGGATTCCAGCTAAAATAGCAGCTAAAAAAGATGCAGTAGATGCATTAAGAACTGAATAATCACAATGTGTTTTATATATTAAAAATCAGCATAAGTTTCCTAATATATAAAGTATAAGACCTTGACAATAGTCAAGGCCTTTTTGCAGTTTACTGTATTAATTTTATGCTAGGCTGAAAGCTTATTTAGCAATTCCAGCCGGTTTACAGTTACAGAATAACAGAAATTTTCAAAATCTTCATCTTTACTTTTCTGAATACTATTAAACTTGATATTTACACCTGTTTTGGCTATAGTATCAAGTTCGTTTACAGTTACAAGAAGTTCTACGATTTTCCCAGTTGCCGAGTGCAACTGGGAGTATAAGTATTTCGTTAAAAACATTAAGTATCCTCCATTTGCAACAATACAGTAAACATAGTTTATAGTTACAAAAAATATTTTATTATAATAAAATATTTTAATTACTTAATTTATATGAAATGATAAAAAAACATTATGAAAATGATTATATCACATTTATGTAAATAAATCAAATTTTTAAATTTTACATATTATATATAGGTGAGTATTATATGAAAATTTTCAAGGAATTATATGAAGATGCAAAAAACATAATGAAAAAAGATCCTGCAGCACGTAATATTTTTGAAGTACTTTTACTATATCAAGGATTTCATGTTTTACTTTTTTATAGAGTATCACATTTTTTTTACATGCATAAATTATTATTTGTAGCAAGAGTAATTTCACAATTAGGAAGATTTTTAACAGGAATAGAAATACATCCAGGTGCAAAAATAGGAAGAAGATTATTTATAGACCATGGAATGGGTATAGTTATAGGGGAGACTACTACTATTGGAAATGATTGTACAATATATCATGGCGTTACTTTGGGTGGTACTGGAAAAGATAAATATAAAAGACATCCGGATTTAGGAGACAATGTTATGGTTGGTTGTGGTGCTAAAATATTAGGTCCTATTAAAATTGGCAATAATGTAAAAATAGGAGCTAATGCAGTTGTATTAAAAAACATTGAAGATGATTCTACAATTGTTGGTATACCCAATAGTAAAATTATTAACAAAACATAACAAAACTCTTGTTTTGTTTTAATATGTGTAGTATAATATACAAAGATTGGGGGCAAATAAATGAATGATGAAATAATTATAAAAGGTGCAAAAGAACATAATTTAAAAAATATTAATATAAAAATACCAAGAGATAAATTAGTTGTAATAACTGGACTATCAGGATCAGGAAAATCGTCATTAGCATTTGATACATTATATGCAGAAGGTCAAAGAAGATATGTAGAGAGCTTATCTTCATATGCTAGACAGTTTTTAGGGTTAATGGAAAAGCCTGATGTAGAATCAATTGAAGGTTTATCTCCTGCAATCTCTATAGATCAAAAAACAACATCTAAAAATCCACGTTCTACAGTAGGAACAGTAACAGAAATATATGATTATATTCGTTTATTATATGCAAGAATAGGAATTCCTTATTGCCCTAATTGTGGCAAAAAAATAGAAAAACAAACCTTAGACCAAATAGTTAATAATATTTTAAAATTAGAAGAAGGTACTAAAATCCAAATATTAGCGCCTGTTATAAGAGGCAAAAAAGGAGAATATAAAAAACAATTAGAAGAATATCAAAAAGAAGGTTTTGTAAGAGTTAGAATAGATGGACAAGTATATGAACTTACAGATGATATTGAATTAGATAGAAAAAAGAAACACGAAATAGAATTAGTTATTGATAGATTAGTTATTAAAGAAGGAATAAGAAGCAGATTAACAGAATCAGTAGAAATATCTTTAAAATATGCTGACAATTTAGTATTAGTAGACATTCAAGGTCAAACTCCAGTTTTATATAGCTGTAATTATGCATGTCCAGACTGTGGATTTAGTTTTCCTGAATTAACTCCAAGAATGTTTTCATTTAATAATCCATTTGGTGCTTGTCCTGACTGTATGGGAATTGGATACTTAATGAAAATGGATGAAGATTTAATTATACCAGATAAAAATAAAACCTTATATGATGGGGTAAAAGCATTTGGATCTAGTACAATGAAAAAAGGCGAAACAATGGCAAAAATGTATTTTGAAAGCATTGCAAACCATTATGGTGTTAATATAAAACAACCAATAAAAAAATTGCCTAGAGAATTTTTAGATAAAATATTATATGGTACAGGTAATGAAAAAATTGATTTTGAATATGAATCACCAGCAGGAATAAGAAAATTTACATCTCCATTTGAAGGAGTAATTCCTACATTAGAAAGAAGACACAGTGAAACTAAATCACAAGGCATGAGAGACTTTTATGAAATGTATATGAGTAATATGCACTGTCATACATGTAATGGAGCAAGGTTAAAAAAAGAAATTCTTTCTATAAAGATTGATGGTAAAAATATAAATGAACTTACAGAAATGTCAATTAACAAGATACAAGAATTTTTAAGAAATATGAAATTAACAAAAACAGAAACTATGATTGCTGAAATGATTTTAAAAGAAATTGATAAAAGATTACAATTTTTAATTGATGTAGGGTTAGAATATTTAACTTTATCAAGATCTGCTGGAACTCTATCAGGTGGAGAAGCACAAAGGATTCGTTTAGCAACTCAAATTGGCTCAGGCTTAACTGGAGTTTTATATATTTTAGATGAGCCAAGTATAGGACTTCATCAAAGAGATAATGATAGACTATTAGCAACTTTAAAAAAATTAAGAGATCTTGGTAATACAGTGCTTGTTGTTGAACATGATGAAGATACAATGTATGTAGCAGACCAAATTATAGATATCGGACCAGGAGCTGGAAGACATGGTGGTAAAGTAATGGGACAAGGAACAGCAGAAGAAATAAAACTTATTAAAGGCTCTGCAACTGGTGACTATTTAAGTGGAAGAAAACAAATTTTAGTACCAACCAAAAGAAGAAAAGCACAAAAGGGTAAATTCATAGAGGTAAAGGGAGCATCTGAGAATAATTTGAAAAATATAGATGTTAAATTTCCATTAGGATTATTTACTTGTATTACAGGTGTTTCTGGATCTGGAAAAAGTACACTTATAAATGAAATATTATATAAAACTATTGCTAAACAATTAAATGGCTCAAATGAAAAACCTGGCAAATGTAAAGCAGTTAAAGGATTAGAAAATATAGATAAAATAATAGATATAAATCAATCTCCAATAGGAAGAACTCCAAGGTCAAATCCTGCAACATATACAGGTGTGTTTGATTTGATAAGAGATATTTTTGCAGGTACAAATGAGGCTAAACTTAGAGGTTATGCAAAAGGAAGATTTAGCTTTAATGTAACAGGAGGAAGATGTGAGTCTTGCAAAGGTGATGGAGTTCATAAAATTGAAATGCACTTTTTACCAGATGTTTATGTACCTTGCGAAGTATGTAAAGGAAAAAGATATAATCATGAAACTTTAGAAGTAAAATATAAAGGAAAAAATATTGCAGATGTGCTAGATATGACAGTAGAGGAAGCGTTAGAATTTTTTGATAAGATTCCAAAAATTAAACAAAAAATTCAAACATTATATGATGTAGGATTAGGATATATAAAATTAGGACAACCTTCAACAACCTTGTCAGGAGGAGAGGCACAACGTGTTAAATTAGCTACAGAATTATCAAAAAGAGCTACAGGAAAAACTTTATATATATTAGATGAGCCTACAACGGGACTTCATATTGCAGATGTGCATAAATTAATTAATATACTTCAAAGGCTTGTTGATACAGGTAATAGTATAATTGTTATAGAGCATAATTTAGATTTAATAAAAACTTGTGACCATATTATAGATTTAGGACCAGAGGGAGGAGATGCAGGAGGAAATGTAATTGCTATAGGGTCTCCTGAACAAATTTGTAAAAATGAAAAAAGCTATACAGGAAAATTTTTGAAAAAATATTTACAATAAATTTTACTATTGATATAATAAATATACTATATAACTTAATATTATAAACTATATTAAATTCAAATTAGAAAACAATCTAAAGGAGATAGAAATGAGTAGAAATAGCGGAATAGCAAAATTAACATTAATATTAACAGTTATTTGGATAATATTATTAGTAATTTTAGGATTATGCATTTTTGACAAAAATAATAATCCTAATAAAAATCAATTTGATTTCAATTTAATAAATGAAGTCAATAATAAAACAAATTCTTCAAATAAAGATAATAAATCAAAGGACGAAAATATTACAGTAGAGAACAACGAAACTCCTATAGATGAGCCTTTAGTTGGAAATACAACTAAATAATATTATTAATATTGACAAACTATAAATATAGTTATATTATAAAAATAATAATTAATATTGGAGGTACAAAAGATGGAAAAATCAAACGAAGAAAAACATAAATTATCAGCTGGAACAATTATATTAAGCATAATAGTAGTGGCTGTTTCTTTCGGATTTGGATATTTAGTAGGAGCAAGATTATTTTAAAAAAGCAGATTCATTTAAACGAATCTGCTTTTATTTTATATATTAAGTAATTAAAGTTACCTAGCATATAAATTATTATTAAATAAGACAAAAACACTATCTATTATTATTTTGATTATTTTCATTATTATTGTTTTGGTTATTTTTATTTTGGTTTTTGTTATTTTTATTGTTTTTATTATTTTTTTCAGACATAAAAAGCACCTCCATTTCATCTTACAAAAATATTTTTTCCATAAAATTATATTAATATACATAATTAAATTGTTTTTTTTATTAAAATATTGTATAATATCAATTATAAAACCAAAAGAAAGAGGAAAAATAATGAATAAAAATAATATAGTAATTGGAATAGAAGGAAAAGTTGGAGCAGGAAAAACATCAATTTGTAGAAAATTACTTAATTATATTCCAAATTCAATAATTTTGCATGGAGGAAATATTTATCGAGCAATAGTTTATCAATTATTAGAATCTGGAATAGAAATTAATGACATTGCAAAAAATATGAAAAGTATAGATATTTTATCTATTTTAAAAAAATTAAATTTAGAAATAAAATTAGAAAATAAAGAAACAGTGATTTATATAAATAATAAAAAAATTAATGAAGAAGATTTACAATCAAATAAATCTTCTATGGCCGTATCTATGGTAAGTAATGTTGCTGACAATGGTAATTTATATAAATTTGGAAAAAATTTAATAGATACATTTAGAGAAAATTATAATGTTATTTTGTCTTCAAGAGATATAATGAAAATGTATCCTGATGTAACATATCATTTTTTTATAACAGCAGATTTAGAAGAACGTATTAATAGAAAATACATACAATATAATGGTAATACGTCAAAAGAAGAAATAAGAGATACAATACAAAAAAGAGAAAAACTAGAAGAAAGTTCAGGATATTATGATATACATCCTAATACAAAAATTATAGATGTAACTGATTGTAAAACAGTAGAAGAATCACTAGAAAAAGTGATTGAAAACATTAAAATTAAGGCAATTATGTAATATTCGAAAGGAGTTTTTATGGAATTTGTTAATAAAAAACTAGAAGAATTTAATACGTACCTTAAAAATAGAAAAATAGCTGTAATAGGATTAGGTGTTAGCAATTTGCCATTATTAGATTATTTATATCACTATAAAGCAAATGTTACAGTTTTTGATGATAAAGAGATAGATGAAATACCAAAAGAAACAATAGATAAGATAACAAAATATTCAATGGAATTTTCTTTTGGAAAAAATTCATTACAAAAACTAGTTGGTTTTGACTTAATTTTTAGATCTCCAAGTTGTTTACCTACAAAACCAGAATTGCTGGCAGAAAGTGAAAGAGGAGCAATTGTAACAACAGAAATAGAAATGCTTATGGAAATGTGTCCAGGTAAAATAATTGGAGTTACAGGAAGTGATGGAAAAACAACAACGACATCTTTAATATACGAAATAATAAAAGCTGGAAAATATAATTGCTATTTAGGTGGAAATATAGGAATGCCTTTATTTACTAAGTTACCTGATATGAAGCCAGAAGATGTAATTGTATTAGAATTAAGTAGTTTCCAATTAATGGGAATGGAAATAAGTCCAGACATATCTGTAATAACAAATATAACTCCAAATCATTTAAATATACATAAAGATTATCAAGAATATATTGAAGCTAAAAAAGCAATTTTCAAAAATCAAAATGAAAATGGAATATTAATACTAAATTATGATAATGATATAACTAGAGAATGTGCCAAAGAAGCAAATGGTAAAATTATATTTTTTAGTGGAAGTCAAAAACTAGACAATGGATATATAGTAGATGGAGACGTTATAAAAGAATGTAATGATAAAATAAGAAAACATATATTAAATACAAATGAACTTATTCTAAAAGGTCATCATAATTTTGAAAATGCGTGTACAGCAATAGCTGCTACAAAAGATTTAGTAGACATAGATACAGCAGTTCAAGCAATCAAAGACTTTAAAGGTGTAGAACATAGAATTGAATTAGTAGAAGAAATTAATGGTGTAAAATGGTATAATGACTCTGCAAGTTCTTCTCCAACTAGGACTTTAGCAGGATTAAATGCATTTGATAAAGAAGAGATAGTATTAATAGCAGGAGGATATGACAAAAATTTAGACTATAAGCCAATGGCTAAAACAGTAGTAGATAAAGTAAAAACATTAATTTTAATAGGGCAAACTGCTAACAAAATATTTGATGCTGTAAAACAAGAATTAGAAAATCAAAATAAAAATATTAATATATATATGTGTGATACTTTAGCACAATCTGTTGGAGTTGCTTATAAATATGCAAAACCAGATCAAGTGGTACTATTTTCACCAGCTAGTGCAAGTTTTGATATGTTTAAAAATTTTGCAGATAGAGGAAATCAATTTAAAGAATTAGTAAATAAAGTAAAATAGTAACATATTATAACCTTCTTACATACTTTATATTATTAAAGTTATAAGGAGGTTATTTTTTTATGAATAATCAATCATATGAAGAATATATAAGAAATATTATAGGATATCCAACAAACAGTACATATCCACCGAATTTATATGAAAACAATTATATTCCAAACAATATAAATTATAATATTGATGAAAGTATAATTGAAGAATGCTATCCTAAAATATATAGGATGATAAATCCAATGGTGCAAAAAGTATGTAATCAAAATACAGCACCTATAACTAAAGAATTAATAGAAAATATGACAAAGGAAATATATTTATCAATAGAGTCAGAAACAGAGGTGAATTTAAATATAAATTTATCAAATAATGTTAGAAATGATTCAAAATCGTCTGTATCAGCTAAAAATAGCACAAACGAAACAAGAAATACACAAGAAAATAGAGTATTAAATCCAAGAAATCCTTTATTAAATGATTTAATTAAAATACTTATTATTAGAGAATTATTAGGAAGACCAAACAATAATAGACCACCTTTTCCAGGAGGAAGACCACCACGTCCACCATTTCCAGGTCATAGACCACCAATAATGCCAAGGGATTTTAATAATGATTTTGATATTTACCAGTATTAATATAATTTATTAAAAAATTACTTTGTATATAATTTGTCTAAGTGTACAAAATAATAAATATAAAAAATGAAAGGTGGTAAATAACATGAAAGTAAAAGATTGTATGTGTGATACAGTTTGCTGTGTTAAATCTGATAGTAAATTAAGTGATGTAGCAAAATTAATGTGCACAAATCATACTGGGTGTATTCCTGTTTGTAATGAATCTAATTGTGTTGTTGGACTTGTAACAGATAGAGATATTGTTTTAAGAGCAGTTGCTTGCAATAAAGATGCAACACAAACACCTGTTAGTGAAATAATGACTTGTAATGTCTGTACTTGTAAAGAAGATGACGAAATGTACAATGTAGAAAACCAGATGGCTGAAAATCAAGTTAGAAGAGTACCTGTATGTGATTGCGATAATCACTTAGTTGGGATGGTAACTGTAGGTGACTTAGCAAATAAATGTAATCAACTAGGAAAAGAAGAAGTATGTACTACTATTGAAAATATCTGTAACTGTAAAGGAGAAACAAAAAACGCAGAATAATATTATAGCCAGTTTAAAAAATTAAACTGGCTATATATTAATATTTTTATAATTTATACATATAATTAATTGGGAGGAATATATGATAATTGATATGTCTTATTGGACAAAGGTTATTACTAGATTAATATATGTAGGCATTACACTATTTGGTATTTATTTATTATTTAAATTATCAATTTTTTATATGCCTTTTTTAATTGCATTTATAATTTCTTTGATAATGGAACCAGCAATTAAATTTTTAATGAATAAATTAAAGTTTTCAAGAAAATTAAGTTCAATATTAGTATTTATATTTGTATTTACAATTATAGTTGGTGGATTAACATGGGGGATAACAACACTTATATCTGAATCAACACATCTTATGTCTGGAATTAACACATATATAGATAAAGTATCTGTACAAATACAAGAAATTTTTAATTCCTTTGAATTTAGTAAAATAAAAGTATCAGATGAAGTTTTAAATATAATGCAAAACTCTACAGGTAATTTTTTAGATACGATTTCTGTATGGCTTCAAAATTTTTTAAAAAATGTAATTAATATAATAACATCAATACCAACTATAGCTATTTATTTTGTTATTACAATATTATCATTATATTTCATTTGTACAGAAAGAATTTATATTTTAGACCAAATAGAACATCATTTACCTAAAGCATGGGTAAGAAAAATTGGAAAACATATACGTGAACTAATTAAAGTGTTAGGTGCATACTTAAAAGCTGAAGCAACATTAATATTAGTTTCATTTATTATATCAATTATAGGACTTTATATTTTAAAAATTTCAAATTTTAATATACAATATCCTTTGTTAATAGCATTAGGAATTGGATTTGTAGATGCATTGCCTATATTAGGATCTGGTACGATTATGGTTCCTTGGGGAGTAATATCTGCACTAGATGGAGATTTTAAACTAGGTATGGCCATAATAGTATTATGGATAATAATGTCCATAGTACGACAATTTTTAGAGCCTAGAATTGTAAGTAATCAAATTGGAACTCATCCAATTTTCACTTTGATTTCAATGTATACCGGATTTAAACTTATAGGGGTATTAGGAATGCTAATCGGACCAATTGTTCTTATAATTCTTAAAAATATATTTTCTACATTAATTGATAATGGGGTGCTTAAGACAATATTTGATAAAAGGTAAATTTCATATTACTATAATGTTAATCATTTATTATTTACAATTTTGTCAAAATATGATAAAATTTAGTAAATTGTTTGTTAATATGGAGGTATTTAATTGAAAAATAATGAATTAATCTTAATATTAGATTTTGGAGGGCAATATAATCAATTAATAGCAAGAAGAGTAAGAGAATGTAATGTATATTCAGAAGTTGTACCATGCAATATTACAATAGAGAAAATATTAGAAAAAAATCCTAAAGGAATAATATTTACTGGAGGACCAGCAAGCGTTTATGGAGAAGAATCTCCTAAATGTGATAAAAAAGTATTTGAGTTAGGAATTCCTGTTTTAGGAATATGTTATGGAATGCAACTTATGACATATACTTTAGGAGGACATGTTGCACAAGCTAATAAAAGAGAATATGGTACAACAGATGTAGAAATAGATAATAATTCAAAGTTGTTTAAAGGATTTGATAGTAAAAATGGCTTTTTAATGAGTCATACAGATTTTGTAGATAATATACCACAAGGATTTAAAAATATAGGACATACACCATCTTGTCCTAATGCAGCTATAGAAAATCCTGAAAAGAAGTTATATGGTATTCAATTCCATCCAGAAGTTAATAATTCTATAAATGGAACGTTAGTAATTAAAAATTTCTTATACAATATTTGTAATTGTTCTGGAGATTGGACAATGTCATCATTTGTAGAAGATTC
>CAOPQH010000024.1 GCA_948505485.1 uncultured Clostridia bacterium | reverse complement strand
CGCCATATGTTTAATAAAAAAGAAAATTAAGTTACTATTCGCTAAATTACAATTTCTATTACTCTACGATAAGTAGGTTGTTAATTCTAAAAAAATACATTATAATTTTAAATAGGAGGAACTTAAGATGGATAACTATGTAACAGGTAAAATTATAAAAGAATTAAGAGAGAAGAATAATCTAACTCAATTAGAATTAGCAAATATAATAGGAGTAACAGATAAAACTATTTCAAAGTGGGAAACATATCGAGGATTACCAGATATTTCATTATTAGAATCATTAGCAAAAGCATTAAGTGTTTCAGTTATTGAATTAATGGATGGCGAACATATTATTAATAAAAATATATCAAGTAATATGCGTAAATCTAATTTATATGTTTGCCCTGTATGTGGCAATGTTTTTCATACCATAGGAGAAGGACTTATAGCTTGTTGTGGTGTTACATTACCAAAATTAGAAGCAGAGTTAGAAAATGACAAACATATTATAAATTGTGAAATAATAGATGATGAATATTATGTTTCTATCAATCATGAAATGACAAAAGAGCATTATATATCATTTATTGCTTATATTACTGATAATAAATGTGAGTTTGTTAAGTTATATCCAGAGCAAAATGCAGAAACAAGATTTCAAAAGAGAGGAAAAGGTGTTATATATATTTATTGCAATAGAGATGGACTGATTAAAAAAGTCATATAGAATATATTTTTTATAGGTGTAAAGAAATTTACATCTATTTTTTTGCTTTATTTGATTCTTGCTAACTCTACGATAAGTAGGTTGTTAATTCTAATAAAGCCTTTTATAATTGTAAATGAGAGGAATAATATTAAATAAGATAGAAAGGGGATAAATAATGGATATAAAAAGAAAAAAAGAATTATTAAACGAATGGAAAAATAGGCATCCTGAAATTGGAGTATTTATTATAAAATGTAAAATTACTGGAGATGGATTTGTAGGTATTTCTAAAGATTTACAAAAAGAATTTAATAGTCAAAGATTTAAACTATCATCAAAACTTCATCCAAATAAAGAACTTTCAAAGTTATGGGAAGAATATGGAGAAAATAACTTTGAATATGCTATAGAAAAAGTTTTAAAATATGAAGATCCAAATGATGATTATACAGAGGAATTGGAAGAACTTTTAGAAAAATATTTATTAGATAAACCACAAGCAAGGAGGATTGGAAAATGAATGAAAATATTGTAATAGGTGCAGAAAATTATAATAAAGTAGATGGAAGAAATGCTTATCATTCTAAAATAAAGAAATTGACTTTAGGAAAGCCACATTTAGAAGAAAATAAAATAATGCAAATAGCTTTACAAATTTGGAAAGAAAATGGAAAAGGAGAATTGGAAATAGATACAGAACTTCCAATACACCAAATATTTGATTTAATGATATTTTTAAGTCGAACACTCCTTTATTTTAAAGAAGCATATCGTATGCCTTTACTATATAATCCTGAAAATCCAACAATAGAACGAATTGGAATACAAGGAGAGGCTTTACCTATTGAAGTTTATATGCAAAACCCTAATATTAATAAAGATATACAAGAATTTGCACAAACTTTGAATAATTTAGGAGAAATAACAGGAGAACGATTACGAGTATTAACACAAATTATAGAAGAACTGGAGATGTACTAAAATGGAACAAAAATATTTTTTAAATCCAAATAGAAAACTAACAAAAGAAGAAAAATCACTAATTTGGAAAAAGCCAATATCTCATATTACAAGTGAAGCTGAAATTCGTATATGTAAGGCAGTAAAGAATAATTGGAATAAAAGTGAAATGAAGCTAACTAATATTTTATTAGAAGGGGATTCAGGCTCTGGAAAAACAGAGCTTGCAAAAGCATTATCTACTGACTTTGGATTACCTTATACAAAAATTACTTGTTTTGCAGATATGGATAAATCAGATATTTTAGGTGCTATTCTACCTGTTTCTGAAAGCGAAGAAAATGGAAGTGCAATAAAATATCAATATTATCCATCTGAAATTGTACGAGCTTATGAAAATGGATGGCTATTAGAAATTCAAGAACCAACAGTAATTAGAGATGCAGCTGTTTTAATGGCACTTAATTCAGCACTTGAGCTAGATGGAAGTATTAACTTACCAGATAGAATCGTTCATAGACATCCTGATTTTATAGCGATAATTACTACAAATCGAGGATATAATGGATGCAGACCATTAAATGAGGCACTTCGTGATAGAATAGGGCATGTTGAAAAAATGGATTTACCACCTATCCAAGTTATGGTAGAAAGAGCTATACAAAAAACAGGATATACCAATATGGAAGTATTAAATTTATTTGCACAAACTATTGTATGTTTAGATCAAACAGCAAAAGCAAATGCAATTAAAGGTGTAGCAGGTATGCGTTCTTATTTTTATTGGATAGATGCAGTAATGGAAGGAAATGCTGTGATAGATTCACTTTATCATAAAGTAATCTATAAAATAACAACAGATGAAGAAGAAATTGAAATATTAAATCAATCATTAAAAAAGCAAGAAATTTTATCTAAACTAGAGGAAATTCTTATACCAAAAGGTAAAACAAATGGAGAAGTATTAGAATTAAAAGCAGATGGAAATTTTGAAACGAAACAAACTTTACAAAAAGAAAATAAAGAGCCTGCTGTAGAATTACGAAGGAGATCAGATAGTGAAGGTGAATCAAATAAGACTTTGGAAAGTTCTGTTCAAACAAAAACAATAGATATAGAAGAAGATGGAAAGGCAATTTACCATGAATTAAGCAAAGAAGAAGATAAAAAAATACAAGATGAAAAAATGTCCTTTCGCAAGAAATTAAATAGTGAGGCAAGAAATGCAGTAAAAGGTTCTATTCATGAAAATATTAAAATGATAGTTCATAGACCAGAGCCAAATGAAGAAGAAAGAAAAGAATATTATAAGGTTGTTTCAGAGCTTTATCCAATTATTCAAGAACTTTCAAATAAAACAAAACCAATTTTAGAACATGAGATAGCAGCAAGTCAGTCAAATAATAAAATGTATGGAAATAATTTTCATCCTGAAAAAGTAGTTTATTCTGATTTTAAATACTTTTCAAAGAAAAGTCCACCAGATGAAAAGCCAACACTTGCAGTTGCTTTAAGAATAGACCAGTCAGCTTCAATGAATGCTTTTGGTAGGTTAGAAATTGCTAAGAAATCAGCTACTTGTGTTTATGAATTTTGTAAAAAGTGTAATATTCCAATACTAATTTATGGAGATACTGCTGACCGTTCACCAAAAGAACAAATGTCTATGTATTCCTATATTGATTGGAATAATTCAAAACTAAATGATGCAGCATCCTTAATGTGTATAAAAAGTATTAGTAATAACAGAGATGGAATGGCTATGCGAATTTTAGCAGAAAAATTAGTAAAAGTACCACACACCACAAAACTTTTAATTAGTATTAGTGATGGTATGCCGAAAGCCCTTCCAGATTATAGTGGAAATATTGCTATTCAAGATATGAAGAAATTAATTAAAGAATATACTCGAAAAGGAATTACATTTTTGGCAGCTGCAATAGGTCAAGATAAAGAAACTATTTGCGATATTTATGGTAATGATAGATATATAGATATTACAGATTTAAAAGAGTTACCAGCAAGATTAGTGAAAACTATTGCAAGATATTTGTAGTATGGATATATTTTGTGTTATAATCATCTCGACAACTTACAATTTATAAAATAGTAGTATTTACAAAATACTGCTATTTTTTATTGACAAGAAAAAACAAAAGTAGTATTATAATGTAAGGTAAACCTTACAGGAGGCAAAATGAAAAATAGAGTAAAAGAATTGAGAGAAAAACTTGGACTTACTCAAGAACAATTAGGAAATATGGTAGGAACATCAAGACAAGCTATTATTGATATTGAAAAGGAAGAAACAGAGCCATCTATTTGGTTGGCTTATGATATAGCACAGGTATTTCATAAAAAAATAGAAGAAGTCTTTTTATTTAATGAAAGTGTGAGAAAATCGAGAGCAGAATCAAGTAGGAGGATTAAAAATGGCAATAAGAAAAATTAGAACATTTGATGATGAAATATTAAGAAAAAAAAGCAAAATAGTAGAAAAAGTAGATAATAAAATAAAGTTAATATTAGATGATATGGTAGAAACTATGTATAATACTGAATGTGGAGGAGGATTATCTGCTTGTCAAGTTGGAATATTAAAACAATTAGTAGTTATTGATGTTGGAGAAGGACTATTAAAACTTGTCAATCCTAAAATTATAAAAGAAGAAGGAGAGCAAATTGTTGATGAGGGATGTTTGAGTTTTCCAGATGTTTGGGGAAAAGTAAAAAGACCAATAAAAATTGAAGTTGAAGCATTAAATGAAAATGGAGAGAAAATTGTAATTAAAGGTAAAGGCATATTAGCACAATGCTTATCACACGAAATTGATCATTTGAATGGAATCGTATTTACGAGTAAAATTATAGAATATATCAATTTTTATAAAAATTAGTTCTATGAATTACAATATGAAAAATATGTAGTTGATGACTGGATTATTTTTGCTAAAATTTACAAATAAAATCCTTATATCTAGTAGTTGACTACATATAAAAAATAATCAACATTAAAACAAAAATACTTATTTTTCAACAAAATACTTCTTTTTTTCTAAACAAAACACCAGAACATTATGTAGTTGGTGCATTGTGTATATTGAATCGCAAATTCAATATAATAAGAAAAAAAGGAGGTAGGTATGGAAACTTCAAATGAGCAAATTAACAAAAGCCTTGGAGCAATTTTTCAAGAATATAGACTAAAGAACAATATAACACAAGAAAAATTTGCTGAAGAACTAACTAAATCTACAAAAACTATCTCTCAAATTGAAACTGGAAAAGATGGTACAAGCAAAAAGACCGATATAGATTTTATGAACTATTTAGAAATTGCACCTAACATTTTATATAAGGACTTTATCACTAATCCAACATTAAAGAAAAAGATAGAGATTAGTGAGAAAATCAGCGATCTAGAGTCTAGTAAAATAGAAGCATTATTCCAAATTGTAGAAGTTTTGAAGAATCTATAATGAGAATATTTTTGATAAGTAGATGTATTGAGAAAGCTAACGAAAATTGGCTTTCTTTTTATTTTGTAGAATTTTGTCGGAAAATTTTTTTTACATTGGTATTACTGAACTAAAAACAAATTTCCAATATCTAGGAGTTGACTGGATAAAAAAATGTTATATAATGTATATCGTAATCATATTGGAGGGAACAAAGTTGAAAAATAGCAAAATAGAAGAACTAAATAAAAGAACTATACTTCTATTGGAAAAGACCAAAAAGGAATATAAAAAGTTTGCAGAGGAAAGAAAACAACTATATTGCTATTTAGTAGATAAAGATGATTTAACGAAATGGGAGAAATATGTGGAACAATTAGAAAAAATAATAAATGAGAAATAGATAATATGATAATCTTGAAAAGAGGAGGTTGTATAGAAAGAGAAAATTAACAAAAAGCAACTAATAAATATGCCTTATATGTAGTAATAAATGTAACAAAATATTTTTTAAAATAAACTTTATAAAAGGTTTACAAAATAAGTGAAAGAGAGGATTTTGTTATGGAAAAAACAAGAGAAATTGTTATGCTTGAAAATAATATCTATGAAAAGGTAAACAGAGATAAAATTATTGTAATTGGAAAAGATGTTTACGAAAAGGTAAATGATAATGCTAGATTAGTAATACCACATCCTAAAAAGGAGAAAACACAAAATGAAAATGAAGTAATACTTGATGGAATAGGCAGAATACGATTGGCACAAAGTATTATGAATAAGATGAATATAAAAACAGGATATAAATTAGATGTATATGCTAGTGGTAGAAATATCATTATTAAAAAACTAGATGTTAAGAAAAGTGCAACAAGAGAAACAAAAATGATTATAGAAAATAAGTATGAGGTAAAAGTGCAAATAAGCAATCTTGACTTTGGAGATAATCATAATATAACTACAATAGATGAGTTTGGAAATATTTTAATCTGGAATGATATAAGAAAGAAAATTGGAATTGTAGAAAATGATAAGTTAAAAGTTTGTATTAAAGAAGATATGATTATTTTAATACCAAAGAAAAAATATTAAATTTTTTTGCAGTAACTGATGTGTACTACATATCAAAATGCCAAAATAAAAAACAAATAACTACTACAAAAGTAATAGAAATTTGTTTAATTAAAATATTGGTCAGTATTCTCAAATAATTGTTGTTCTTTGATACCTAGAACTTTACAAATTGCTTTTTGCTCATAATCTCTAACAAATAAAGTATGATTCTCTATATGAGATATATCAGAATTATAAAGAGTGACTCCTAGAAGTGCAACTTTATCAGCTAATTCTCTTTGAGATAAACCTTTTAATTCTCTATACTTTTTTATATTAGAGCCAACAATGTTTTGATGACCATTTAAATTTTTGGTTTTCATTATATTATTATTCCACCCCTTAACTAAAATAAACAAAATAATAATATAATATTTTTTTGTCCTATGTGTTGCGTACCAGTTAGCAAGAATGGAAAAGAAAGGAAAAATGAAAAAAATGGATATTGAAAACTGGGATTATAAATATCATAATAATCCAATGATTGATATAAGAAAAGAATTAACTGATAATCAGTTAGAGATAATAAAGAAATTAGGAATAGAGGTAAAAGACAAGATATATACAGAATATGACTATGAGTGTTTAAAAGGTGCATTATCAGAATACATACAAGATGATGAGGAGGAATATACTCCAAAATCACTTGATGAAAAAAATGTGGATAAGGAGGAGTTTGAAGAACTTATAAAAAGGATTGATGAAATAGACGAAAATATGTAAAAACTAAAGTAGATAGGGATGGAGGAAATGTTATTTGAAGAATATTGCGATAATTATTTAGAGTCTAAAATTATTGATTTGAAAAAGGAATTAACTAATAAAGACCTGGCTATAATAGAAAAGTTAGAAGTGAATATAGAAGATGGATTTTATACACAAAGTAGATATGAAGATGTAAAAGAAGATTTAGGAATATATTATAGTAATTATGATGCTGATAGAGAACAAAGATATATAAAACCACTAAAATATGGTGTTACTAAAAAGGAATTTGATTATCTTTCTAATAGATTTAGTGAAATTGATAAAAAATATGAAGAAATGTTAGAAGGCAACTATCGAAGAAAAACTTTTAAAGATATATGGCTTAAAGAAAAGCAGCATATCAGAAATAAACTAATGTATTTATTAGAAAAAGATATACTTACAGATAATAAAAAACAGAAAATACTTGAAATTGTAATAAATATGAAAGATGCTACAGATATGCAAAAAGAACGATTTGTTTTATATTATGGTTTAGACAAAAAACAAAAAAGAATCCATAATGCTTCTAAAATAGCAGAATTACAAAATTGTACTTCATCAAATATTAGACAATCAATAAATAATATTAAACTAAAGATAGTAAGATTACCAGATGAACAAATAGAAACAATAAGAAAAATTATAAAACAAACAAATCTAAAATCCTTATAAGAAATCATATAAAAATAAATATTAGTATGAAATGGAGAAAATATGACAGAGAAATTAAGAGAATTAAATGAAAAAATTATAAAAAAAAGAAATGAATTAGATTCATCAATAGAAAATAACAAAGATGGAGATGTTATTTACAAAATAAGTGTTGAATTAGATGATTTGATTGCAGAATATATAAAATATGAAAATCAAAAGAAAATATTAGATAAGTATAATGACATTCTAAATAATCCTTATAAAAGGGAAATTATAAACGAAATTAAAAAGGATGTAAAAAAGCAAGCTGAAAATATTTCAGACTTTGAATTGGAATGTTATTGCAATAATGTATATCTATATACTTGCTTAAAAGCTAATGGCATCAGTAATGATGAAATAGCAAAACAAATTTTATATCGTAACAATATGGTTGCTGAAAATTTAGAAGGATCAGAGAACAGTAATATAGATATAGATTTAAAATTCAATACAGATATTTCAAACAAATACTATAAAATCATAAAAGAAAAGTTAAAACAAAACTAAATATAAAAGAATCAAAAGTCTAAACGGAAATGATTTAGGCTTTTATTATTTCAATGTTTAAGACTGTAGTTTATTCTACAGTTTTTTTTATTTTTAAAATAAATCTTTTTTTGTACCCATTTTTCTTTTTATTCCCCCATTTTAATCAAAAATACGAAATCCAGAGTATAGTGTCCGTAAATTGAGTTTTAAGAACTCCTAACTCCAGAAGAAGCTTTTTATAGACACACTCCAGACAAAAAAATGAAGGACAGATTCTGGAGTGTTGTAAATGGTAGGGGGAATTAGAAATGATAACTTAATAGATACAAATAGATTCATCTATATAGGATTTTTTTGCCCTATTTTAGATGATTTTTTTGTACCTTCTACTAAACTTGTGAGAAACAAATCTCCACCTCTAAACAGTTGAATTTTCAAAGAAATTTAATTGTTGGAGGATTTAGAAATGAAAAATAATTATAAAGAAATAAATAAATATGAGGAATCGAAAGAGAAAATAACAAATTATGATGAAGCAAATAAATATGATTTTTATGCAAAATATTATATGCACTATGCCATTGGAACTAGATTTGAAGATTGTGTTGAAATAAGCAAAAAAGAATATAGTGAATTGAAACAAAAATTAAAAAATTCAAAAGAAGCAATGATTAGAATATTCGCAACTTATGCTGTTGGATTCTATAAGAATGAAGGAACTTATGTGATACAAACAGTAGATAAAGATATTTATTATTGTTTATATAATTCACAGAGGTATGAAAAAAATAAGGTAAGAAATGAAAATTTTAGGCATATAGATAAATATTTTAATCAAGAAGATATAACTAATATTCATACTGATTATAGCCTTGAAGATGAAGTTTTAAATGAAATAGAAAAAGAAGAAATAAAATTATTACTTGATTCAATTCTATCAGAGAAACAAAGCAATAGATTTTTTAAAAATAAAATACTAGAAATTCCTCTTGTAATAATTGCTGTTCAAGATGGTACTACTGTAGGTGCAATAGAAGAAAGTGTAAAAAGAGCAATGAATAATATTTCAAAAAATTACAAGAAAAAATAAAAAAATTTTTTAAGAGCCTATAATTTTACTATGAGAAGTGAGCTTATATATAGAAGGGAGGAAAATATGATTACACAAATTTTAAGAAACAAATATCGACAACTAATTAAGAAAAAATTTACCCAAAATCTATATAAAATGCAAATAAGGAGCTCACTTCTTATTAGTCTTGTCAAGCCTTTAAAGTGTTAGCAAAAAGTTGCATAGGAAGGAGAAAGACCTATGGAAGATAGAAACAAACAAATATTAGATATGTATTTTATTGAAAAAATAAAGCCAGTTGATATTGCAAAAAAATTTGAAATAGCAAAAAGTACAGTAACAAGAGTGTTACAAAAAGATAGCAGATATATAAAAATTAAGCAAGAGAGAAAGGCTGAAAATCAAGAAAAGCATAAACAATATACTAATGATTACAATAAAACGAAGAAGAAAAATATACAACAAAAAAACAATGCTGATGATTTAGTTTTAAGAAATATGCACAATCAAGCGAGTATGGAAATGTCTAAACCTAAACGATTGAATAATATGGCATATAGAAATTGGAATAAAAGTGCTTTTACTTATAATGAAAAGAAGAAAAGGTATGAATTTAGAGAAGAATTAGGTCGCAGCTATGATGTACCAAAATATATAAAAGTGGAGGTTTTATAATGGCAAGAGAACTATACAACTGGGATCAAGTTAGAGCATATTTGATAATCGCAGTCAAAAATGTAAAAGATAAAAACAAATATATGGATGTGGAAATAGAAGATTTTATAAAAGAATTAGATCCACTTCAAACTTTGTATGGTAAAGAGGGAGTAATTGGACTTTCTCAAAGATATTTAAAAAGCAAGAAAAGGAAATTGTTATGAATTTTATAGATATTGAACACGAAGAATTTTTTGAAGAAAAAATGAAAGAATTAAGAAAATTAGGAAAAACAGATGTGTACTATAAATCATTAGTTTATACATTAAGCATTTGTGAAACAACTAGAGATCATTTTAATGAAATATTCAATATAAGAAAAAGTGAAGTTAATTTAGATTCTATTCAAAAAGGATGGCAAACATCAACATCATTAAAAGTAACTAGAATGGCATTTAACCTATGGAATCATAATCTTATGTATGACAGTGAACAAGATTTAGAAAATGAAAAAATATCAACATCTTATGCACCAAGCGAAATTTTCTGTTGTTCTTATGCACCATACTTTTGGGAAGGAATTAAGATTCGTTATCCAGAATACACTAAAGAAATAGAGATTTCCCATAGAGAAAGATATAGTAAGGTTATAACTCATATTGAAAATGTAGAAGATAAACCTACAGGAATATATATAAGAACTAGCAAAAAGGATGAATATGAAACTTTAGAGCAAGTTACAAGACATTGTAAAGAGTGTGATATAAAAAGTACAATTATATATATGGATATAGGGTATAGTGGAATAGATCCAGATAGAAAAGCACTACAAGTTCTAAAAAAAGATATAGAAGCAAGTAAATTAAAGGAAGTTTTATATTTGAAGTTAGAATCACTTTTTAGAAAACCAATAGAATTTAACGAATTTGCAAGTAGATGCGAAAAAAACAATATTGATAT
Source organism: uncultured Clostridia bacterium (assembly GCA_948505485.1). Lineage (GTDB taxonomy): Bacteria > Bacillota > Clostridia > TANB77 > CAG-508 > CAG-269. The sequence goes on along the minus strand of CAOPQH010000024.1, from coordinate 5,851 downwards.
ATGTTGCTTAATGAACAAAAAAGCGAAAGAAACTGTAGATTTTAATGAAAATTATATGGATGAATGTGATAAAGATTATTAAAATGTAGAAAAACTAAAGTAAAGAATATTTAGAGAATAGAAATAGATGTATATTATAAATCGTTAATATACATACTAATACTATGGTTTATATATACATCTTTATGGAGGCAATATATGAACAAAATACAGACAGTAGAAAAGAAAGAGCGAAAAATTGTAAATGTATTTTTCAATGAAGATGGCATATCAATTATAGAATTATTAGAATTAGATTTTTCAGACTTTGTAAGTAATTTTATAAAAGAAAATGTTAAATAAAGATAAGAAAATAAGTGATGAATATACAGTTTTATATTCTCACTTATTTTTTATATGCAATAAAAGAAAAATCCGTGATTCTTCATAAAAGCACGGTTGCTAAATGAAAAATGTTATGATATAATTTCAATATCATTAGTAATTAGTTATCAATTCAGCAACCAGATGGAGGTTGTATGAATTTTGATAACGGAATAATGTCTTTACTTTTAAGCATTTATTCGCCAGATGAAATAGCAAAATATATAAGGCTTTCATTAGAGGATAGAGATAAAGAAGATAAAGACAAAGATGAAAGTGAAAGTATTACAAATCAAAGAAGAATTTTAAACCAATTTATTGACAGCAAAGGCAATAAAGGTAGTGAGTGCAAAGAGTTCATAGATGATGGGAAAAGTGGTACGAACTTTGATAGACCTGGATGGAAAGATTTAGTTGAACAAATTGAATCTGGAAAAATAAAGGTTGTTATTACTAAAAATTTATCAAGACTTGGTAGAAGTAATTTTGAATGTGGATATTATATGGATTATTATTTCCCTTCAATGAATGTTAGATATATGACAGTTCAAGAAGGAGTAGATACAGGAGTTAATAATAATTCTAGTAATGAATATGCAGCATTAAATAACTTTATCAATGAAAAATATTCAAGAGATTTATCCAAGAATATTAAAAATTCAAAAAGACTTAAACAAGAAAGTGGAGAATATGTTGGAAGTAATAATACTCCGTATGGTTATATTAGAGATCCCCAAGATAAGCATCATCTGATTATTGAAGAATATTCGGCAAAAATTGTTAGACAGATATATCAATGGTATTTAGAAACTGGCTCACAAGGAGAGGTAAGAAGATTACTATTTGAAAACGAAATACCTACACCAGCAACATATCGAAATCTAGTAAGTATGACAAGCAAGTTAAAAAATCCTTATCAATGGACTTCCAGAACTATAAGATATATTTTAACAAGTCAAATGTATATTGGAAATATGGAACAACACAAGTATGAAAAAAAGAGTTTTAGAGATAAGAGATTATACAGAACCAAAAAAGAAGATTGGATAATTGTTGAAGGAACACACGAACCAATAATAGACAAAGCAACTTATGATAAAGTACAAGCCTTAATAAAAGCAAACTTTAAAAGATCTTCTGAAAGACCACCAGAGCTATTTACAGGTTTATTAATATGTTATGATTGTAAACATAGAATATCTATTACACCAAGAGATCAAGTTACAAAAGATGGAACTGTTCATCATCACGCATATACACAATGCAATTATTACAGAAAAAATAGAAATCTCAATGTTTGTTCGTTACATTCAATGAGTTATTTCAAACTTGAAGATAACTTATTAAAGGAAATAGAAACGATTTGTAAAACTTTCGTAAAACTTGTTGATTTTGACAAGATTACAAAAGAAAAGCAGAAAACTATAAATACTTATGGAACTACTTTATTACAGAAAATCAATAAACTTAATTCAGAAATAAAAAAGATAGACCAAAAGATTGAAAAGACATATATGGATAGACTGGATGAGGTTATTACAGTAGATACATATCAAAAGATTTCTGCTAAATTTGAAGAACAGAAAAAAACAATGCAAAAGGAAGTTACAGAACTTGAATCAACTTATGAACAATATCAAAGAGATAATTCTCTTGAAAATATACTGGAGGCAAAAAGCCTTGCATCAGAGTACATAAAGAAAAAGAAGAAAATTGATAGAGAGTTGATATTGAAATTAGTTGATAGAGTAGAAATACACGAAAACAAAACAGCAGATTTATATTTAAAGATAAAGCCACTAGAACAGGTACGATAATGCTACTCATTCTATTATTTTTTTATTGTGTACCAAGGGGTGTCGTTAAAATAACACCTGCACACGATATGAATGACTATGGAGCTGGTTTAAGACATAATTTAGAAATTATAGAAGTATTTGATGAAAACTTTAAAATGGGAGATTTAGTTCCAGAATATAAAGGAATGGAATTATTAGAAGCTCGTAAATTAATAGTAGAAAGATTAAAAGAAATTGGAGCTTTAGTTAAAGAAGAAGAATATACTCACAATGTGGCAAAATGTGAAAGATGTAAACATACAATAGAACCAAAAATATCTACACAATGGTTTGTAAGTATGAAGGATTTAGCAAAAAGAGCAGCCGATAGTGTTAGAAATGGTGAAACAAAATTTGTACCTAAAAGATATGAAAAACAATATTTTCATTGGTTAGATAATATTCAAGACTGGTGCATATCTCGTCAATTATGGTGGGGACATAGAATTCCAGCATATTATTGTGAAACCTGTGGAGAAATAAATGTTGCAAAAACAATGCCAGAAAAATGTTCTAAATGTGGCGGAACACATCTTCATCAAGATGAAGATACACTAGACACATGGTTTAGCTCTGCATTGTGGCCATTTTCAACACTTGGTTGGCCAAATACTGAAAATGAAGATTATAAGAGATTTTATCCAACAAATGTATTAGTTACAGGGTTTGATATAATAACTTTTTGGATATCTAGAATGATGACACAAGGATTAGAATTTACAGGAGAAGTACCTTTTAAAGATGCATTAATACATGGAATTATACGTGATAGTCAAGGAAGAAAAATGTCAAAAACACTTGGAAATGGTGTTGATCCACTAGATGTAATTGATAAATATGGAGCAGACGCATTAAGATTTTCAGTACTTTCTGGAACAACAATGGGAAATGATATAAGATATATGCCAGAAAAATTAGACCAAGCTTCAAACTTTGCAAATAAAATATGGAATGCTGCTAAATTTGTAAGTAGTAATTTAGCAGATGAAGAAAAGGTAAGAGAATTTTGCTATGAAGCATTTGAAAAAAATAAAGCTTATGATCCAAAATATTTTAAAATCGAAGACAAATGGATATTAAATAAATTTGATAAGTTAGTAGTTGATGTGACAAAAAATATAGAAAATTATGATTTAGGAATAGCACTTGATAAAATATATTCATTTATTTGGAATGAATTTTGTGATTGGTATATTGAAATGGTAAAACCTAGAATTTATAGTAATGATGATAATATAAAAGTTCCAGTAAGTGATGTACTTAGCCATATTTTAGCTTCTTCTTTAAAATTATTACATCCATTTATGCCATTTATAACAGCTGAAATTTATCCAAACCTTATAGTATTTGGAACAAAAGACTTGATAGTTGCAAAATGGCCTGATATTAGAAATAAATTTGTATTTGATGAAGAAGAAAAAATAGTTGAAACATTAAAGAAAATTATAGTAGAAATAAGAAATATAAGAACTAATATGAATGTACATCCATCTAAAAAATCAGAATTAATATTTGTAACAAAAGATTATGAAAAAGAAATTTTAGAAGCAAAAGAATTTATATTAAAATTAGGATTTGCATCAGAAATTAAAGTACAAAAAGATAAAACAGCAATCCCAGAAAACGCAATAAATATTATAGAAGATGGAATAGAAGTATATATTCCTTTTGAAGATATAGTAGACATAGAAGAAGAAAAAATTAGATTACAAGATGAAATTAAAAAACTAGAAGCAGAGGTACAAAGGGGAGAAAAAATGCTTTCAAATCCAGGATTTGTAAACAAAGCACCAGAAGCTAAAGTCAATGAAGAAAAAGATAAACTTGCAAAATATAAAGAAATGCTAGAAAATACTAAAAATAGGTTAAGTGAAATAAATAAATAAGACATAATGATAAAATTAAAAAAAGAGGAGGAATTTTAAGTATGCTAGCAAACAAATTAAATTATGGATTTATTAGATTATAATGTTATAAAACGAAATCCTAAAATAATAACAGGGTATAGTGATATAACAGTTTTACTACAAACAATTTATAAGGAAACAGGTTTGATAACTTTTCATGGAGAATCATTTATTCATTTTGGAGAAAATGATGCAGAAGAAAAATATAAAGAATTTGAAAGTGCATTTGTAAATAAAAAAATAGGAAAATTCCTTACAGGAGATAAAAAAGTTATAAGAAGCGGAAATGTAGAAGGAAGATGCCAAAAGACGAAATGATTTTAAAAATAAGTGGATAAAAAAATTGCAAAATAAAAGATAATTTATAAATAATCAAGGAAGTAAGTTATTATAATTTTACTTCCTTTAAATTTTATGATTATTCTAATTTTAATTGTGTATCCATTTTTTCTAATCTACGAATACTACTATTATTTTTTAATAATTTTAACTGCTTTTTTGCTGTATTATTTAATTTTACAATTCTTTCACTTTGAGAAATTCCGATTGTTATCATTTCAGCATTTAAATTTTCGAGATTTGCTAAAACAACTAAATGTAAAATATCTGTATAATCTCGAATATTACCATCTAAATTAGGATTTTTATCTCTCCATTCTTTTGCGGTCATTCCGAATAAAGCAACATTTAAAACATCAGCCTCATTTGCATATACATATTGTTTTTGTTTTTCTGTTAATGTTGGGACAATAAATTCTTTTATGCTATCTGTGTGAATAATATAATTAGTTTTAGATAGTTCTCTTTTTACAGACCATTCAATTTTATTTTGATAAGCTTCATTAATTTTTAATCTTTCAAATTCAGTTATTAAATATAGCTTAAATTCTGGACTTAGCCAACTTGCAAACTCAAAAGCAATATCTGGGTGTGCAAATGTTCCAATGCTATATCTACCACCTTTTGCAATAATTCCAATACTATTTGTTCTTTTTATCCATTGTGTAGGAGACATTGCAAAAGAATTTTTTCCATATTCAGTTTTAATTTGGTCGAATTCGACCAAATTAAAATTAAAATTATGTAGCTGTTCCCAAAGACCTATGTAATCAATTGTACTAACTCTTCTTAACCAGTTCTTCACTGTAAAAGATGGATCACTTGAATTTTGATATTTAGCTAAATCAGTTAATGATATAAAATCTGTTTTATCAATTCTAATAACACTTATAGGTGTATCTTTTACTATTATTTCTGTTTTTATAAGTTCATTTTTCATAAATAAACATCACTTCCAATTTATGTAAAATTTGTATATATTTTAAAACAGCTGTTTGTAAAAGTCAAGTAAATTTTCAAATATAAATAAATTTTTTTAAGTTATCTCTATCATAACTAAAACCTCTTAAAATTAAATTTCATTACTTTTAGAATTATAATTTTATATCTATTTAGCTGTTTATAAATATAAATTTTTATAAAGTGTACTTAACTTACTCTTACTGGGTTAGGATTTGTGGCAAAACCAGAGTCCTCTGTTTTAAAGAAATTGACGAAGGATATAAAATTACTTTAATAAATTTTGCAATAATCTATTGAATAATTTACTGCAATTATATATAATTGCAGTAAATTATTTTAGAAAATAACTTTTCTAAAAAGGAAAGAAGGTATAGTTTGAAAAAACTAGTTTTTCCAAACTATTATAAATTCTATCGCCCTCAAAATTCAAAGAATTTTGAG
>CAOPQH010000023.1 GCA_948505485.1 uncultured Clostridia bacterium | reverse complement strand
AAAGGATTAATAAAAGAAGTTCCAAACTTTGATTTGAAATTTCAAAAGAAGAAAAGAGCTAAAGTAGCAAAAGTATGCTATTTACCAGAAGATAGACAAAAAGTATGGCTTGATGTATGCGAGAAAGATAAAAGACCATTTGCATTACTTTTTGCTACATTACTTCAAACAGGTATGCGACCAGAAGAAGGATGCGGTTTAAAATGGAAATCTGTTCACTTTAATCAAAACAAAATCAGAGTAGAAAATGCTTACAAAGATATTACATTGTATGATGATGAAATGAATATTACAGGACATATTATGACTGATGGAGATTTAAAAACTACAGAAAGTTATCGCAATATACCAATGACACCAAGATTAAAAGAAATGTTACTAAACTTGAAAAAAGAGAAAATGAACAATCTACAATGTGGGCAAGAATGGAATAATAACGAATATGTATTTTTAAATACTATTGGAACACCTTATGTGCCAGAAAGATTAACAAAAAAGATTACAGAGTTTATTAAAAAATATAAATTAGAACATATGACAATATATGGATTTAGACATTCTTTTGCAACTTTAATGAGTGAAAAAGGTATGGATAAAGAAGTTTTAAGAGAATTAATGGGACATGCCGAATTTGAAACTACAGATTTTTATTATATTCATGTATCAGAAGAACGAAAGAAAAAAGAATTTGAAAGAGTAAATTTTGAGGAATTTCAGGGGAAAACAAAAAATGCTGAAAGCAAGTCTACACAAGCAAAACGATACTTTTTAAAGAAAAAGCCTCAAAAAAGAAAAGAGTTCTCAAACTAGCTTGAGAACTACCATTTAAGCAATGGTGTACCCGGAGGGATTCGAACCCCCGATCTGCAAGTTCGTAGCCTGCCATTCTATCCAGCTAAACTACGGGTACATATAAATATTTTTCATACTATAATATTATACTGTGAAAATATATAATATTCAAGAGAAAAACAAAAAAATATAAATAAAAAATTGTAATAAATAAAAATAAATGATATTATAATGTTATAAAAAAATAAAGAGGGGTAAAAAATGAAAAAAAATATATTAGTAAAAATAATATTATTAGGAATTGCATTTTTTTCTATATTTCAAGTGAAAAATATTGTATATAGTATAGATGAAACTCAGCAGGTAGAAGATATAACAATAGTTAATTCAAATTATAGTAATCAATTTACACAAAAAGATATAAAAGAAATGATAGAAAATGATCAAAAGGAGCAAAACGACACAGATAATTTTTTATTATATAAAGCTAAACAAGTAGGGTCTTACTATAAAGAAAAGGATGGAAAAAAATATTATTATTATGAAACTAAAAAAAATGCAGCAAACTATATTAAAGAAAAGATGGTAAATAGAGAAAGAAACGTATGTGTAAGATATGAAACTACTGACTCAAGTTTTCAAAATGTAGCAACATCAATAGTAAAATTAGCAATAAGTGAAGATATTGCAAATAATCCAGATGAAGGAGATTATCTTGCTTGGAGTTATGGGGGATATACAGTAAGTGGTGGCTATTATAAAAAGTCCAACAAATACTATTGGATATTGAACTATACCTTCACATACTATACAACTTTGCAACAAGAAAATGCATTAAATACAAAGATACAAAAATTTGTAAAAACATTAAATGTAAAAAAAGAAAGTCAATATAGTTTAATAAAACAAATTAATGATTATATATGCAATAATGTTGAATATGATTATGAAAATGTATCAAATCCATCATACAAATTACAATTTACTGCATATGCAGCTTTAATGAAAAATAAAGCGGTATGTCAAGGATATGCAACATTATATTATAGAATTTTAAAAGAATGTAATATAAAAAACAGAATTATTGTAAGTAAAACACATTCATGGAATTTAGTAAATATAGGAAGCCTTTATTATAATGTGGATATTGTATGGAATGATACTTTAAAAAATGATAGATATTTATTAAGTGGTAGTAATGATTTTATAAATAATTCAGATCACATAAGGAATATAGAATATAATACATCATCATTTAATAATAAATATCCTACTTCTAAAAATAAGTTTCAAGTAAAATTAGTAAAAGTTGAAGATTTAAATGTGGCTAAGACAGGAAGTAATGATATAAAAATATCTTGGAAAAAACAAGATAATATAACTGGATATAGAGTATATACATACAACTATACCAAGAAGCGATGGGAATATTATAAACAAGTAAAAGGATCTAAATCAAATAGTTGTATAATTAAAAATTTAAAAGATGCAAGTTCTTGTAAAATAAGAGTAAGGGCGTATGCTGTAGTAAATAAAGGAAAATTATTTGGAAAATATAGTAATAGCTTAAAAACGATTACTGCACCTAAAAAAACATCTATAAAATCAATAAAAAGTAATCATTCTAATCAGATAAAAATAGGTTGGAAGAAAGTATTAACAGCAACAGGATATCAAGTACAATATTCAACCAAAAAGAAATTTACTAAAAATGTAACATCTTTTAAAGTAAAAGGTAAATACTCTAATTATAAAACAATTAAAAAATTAAAAAAAGGTAAAAAATACTATTTTAGAGTTAGAACATATAAATATTATAAAGGTAAAAGATATTATAGCTCATGGAGTGATGTAAAATCTATTAAATGTAGATAGCTAAAATAAAGAAATTTTAATATAAAACTGATTTTATTAAAATTTCTTTATTTTTTTATGCAAAAATATTGCAAAACCACATAAAATATGTTAATATATATTAGTCACATTTAAAATATCGAGGTGTAGCGCAGTTGGTAGCGCGCGTGGTTTGGGACCATGAGGTCGCAGGTTCGATCCCTGTCACCTCGACCATACGATAGCAATTTTCAGGGAACTGAACAAAATTGCAAAAGTCTGAAAGAGTATTAATCAATGGATTTTGATTAATACTCTTTTTCTATGCAGTTCTCAAAAATTCTATAAAAAGTTTTAAAATAGTTCTAAAATTTATGTTTTAAAAAATTTTTAAGGCAATAAAAAATGTTTTAAAAAGTTCTAAAAAATTTCATAGAACTTAAAAATGTTCTTTCATCTCGGAAAGGAACAATGATGAAAGAAATAGATTATTATAAAAATAATGAAATATTAGAAAATAGCTATTATCAAATACCGCAAGAATTATTCGTTAATAGCTTATATAAAGAAAAATTAAATTCAGATAGTAAAATATTATATGCTTTTTTACTAGACAGATTATCTCTATCACAAAAGAATCATTGGTTTGATGAATTTGGTAGAGTGTATTTAATATTTACAAGAGGAGAAGTACAAGATAAACTTTGCTTATCTGAAAAAACAGTTACAAAAGCATTTAAACAACTATTAGAAGTAAATTTAATAGCAGAAAAAAGACAAGGTTTAGGAAAACCTAATTTGATTTATGTTGGTAAAATTCAACATGAAGAAATAATCTCCGATATTGAACAGGAAAATATACAAGTCTTGAACAGTAAAAATTACGGTTCTAGAGAAGTAAAAAATACAACTCTTGATACGGAAATTTTACCTACAATCAATCCTCATAATATCAAAACTAATATAATCAATACTGATTCTATCAATCTTCAAAGTAATGAAGAATATATTTCATTAAATGAAGTAAAACAAAAATGCAAACTAAATGAATTTACAAAAGAAGAACAAACTATTTTGGAAGATGTAATAGAAAGACTATATTATGCTGATAATTTAAAAGTTGGTAGTGTTATGATTACTAATTCAAAGATATTATTAAAACTACCTTTAATAAATAAAAATAACTTAATCCAATTATTAGATATTGTGAAAAATAGTAGCAATATCAAGAATATAACCAATTATTTAATGATTTGCTTATATAATAATTTAGGAAATAGCAATATAAAATCACAAAATAAAACTGCTGTTTCTACTCGTGAATATGAAAGAAAATATTCAGACTATTTGTTCTTTACTAAGAGGATTTTGATTATTAGCTTTATGAATTGCTTCTTTTATAGTCCCTGTAGATACTTCTTTTATAAAGACAAAACTTTTATGTGCTTCGCTCCAATGTCCTCCAATTTCCATAAAATAAGGCTTTAGTAATGAGCGTTCTTCATAAGATAATCCATTAAAATATTGGTGATTATCTAACTGTTGGCTATCTACAAAAATGATTTTATATGCTGGTTTCATATCTGGCATAATAATTTGTTGAATAATAAAATCATTATTGACTTTCAATATAAATCATCTCCTTTGAAGTTAATATAGCATAATATATGCCCTTTTTCAATTTTTTTTGAAAAAACTATATACATTTTTATAAACTTATTGTATAATTTGATTATAGAAATGAATAATATATATTATAAATAATATTATTTACTGGGTCTGAAATAGTTTTAGCTTAAGTAGGACCTGACCCGTGCTGACGGTAGCCGTCGCAAAAAGCCATTCAAACGAATGGCTTTTATATGATTTTAATACTAAAATTAAAAATTTTTTAAGAAATTTTAAAAAAAATATATACATTTAAAAAATTTTGTAATATAATGACCATGGTTAAGGAATTCCAAAACGTTTGTTTACATAATTGACAGAATGCTAAAAATATGTTATAATCATTTATATTAGTGAATTTTTTTATATTTATTGCATATAATATCAGTATATATTATTAAGTTAATATATTTACTCATCTACCTAGTAGTAGAAGGAGTTTGCGAAAAAGCCATTTGAAACTAAATCAATGGCTTTTTCTGTTTACAATATTGTATGTATTTATTTCTCTTTTTTTCTAATACTTCATCATAATGTATATAATAAGCTGTTATTAACAAATAGTAATTCCCTCTATCCTCTAAAACTACAAAGTATCTAAAATCTTCAAAAAATAGGTTTATTCTAATTTTATTTTTATATAACTCTTCCCAATATTTAATTTTGTTACAATTTATACATTCTTCTAAACAAGGATAATTTTCAATGACAGGTTTTATCCAATTTAGTCGTTCTGCCCTTCTTAAGTCTGGCAATCTATCATTTACATCTCTAGGTGCATTAGATTCTGTTTTACATGTTAAATGTGTAAAAGCATGTTCTCTATTACCATCTAATGGATATTTTTTTATATGAACAGGTTTATTATTAAAAGTAGGATGATTTGTTATAAATGTATCAACAAACAACTCATATAATTCATCTTCATATATTTTCCATTTGCTTAAGTCTGGAAATTCAATTATATCGGGCAACCATTTACATTTATTCATAACTTAAATGTTCCCTTTTATCAAGCGGTAATACAAAAATATTAAATTTATTTTCCGCTGGTAATGTAGATTTTATTAAAGAATAACCTGTTTTTTCTTTAATATATCTAATTATTTCTAATTTAGCTTCACTTGTCTTTAAATCTCTATTTGTATATCCTAATGCACCAATAAACAAGTCCACTATTTGTAATATAGAGCTTTCTCTTGAATCGATTGCTTGTATATTATAAACAATATCTTTATTGAAATCATAAATACTATTTGATAAAACTTCTTGCAATTTATATCTTCTACTACTTCCTTTTGTATCTTTTATATCTAAATATATATCATTTCTCATATTATTGTTTATTACTCTAGAAAGTAATCTGAAATACATTTTATAATACCACTCATCATGTGTCTGATTATATTTTTCATGATCTAATAGATTTTTATTTCTAACTACTAAACCTCTAAAAGCTAAATTATCATTTTTAAAGAAATAATCAATGATTTCTTTATAAAAGTTAATTTTATTCATTGATATTCTACACCATTTGATTTCAGAATTTTTTCCAATTCCATGCTTTTCTTTTATATTTGCTATATCTCTAAATACTTTTTTTCGATATATTTTATTGCAAGATATTGCTCCTAAAACCATAACAGGAATATTATCATGTTCTAAATGACAGCTTTCATCACAATATATATTATTAATATTTTCATTATTTATCATACGACACCTCCTATTTATTTTCTATCATCCACTTATACAACTCATCTTCGGTAACTTTTCCTTGTTTATAATCCTTTATCTTACCTTGTGCAGATTTTTTCCACTTATCAAAATCTTCCTTTAATTTCTTATCTTCTCTGTTTCTTGATACAGCATTGAATTTTTTATTGTATGTTCTTCGATATTCTAATAAACCTGGTACATTTTCAAGATTCTTTTTATATGTCTGTCCTGCCCCTTTATCTCTACAAGTAGTTCCATCTTTATTTAAAAAATCACAATAAATTTCATTTAGTTTGTTAGGAATGAAATATTTTCCACAATTTTGACAGGTCCTTATTGTATCATTATTTTGTATTAATTGACTTAATATAATAAAAAGTATATTTCCTAATTCATTGCTAGTATAAATATTTGATACTTTAAGCATTGATATATCATAAGATAAATCAGAAAGAACAGTATCAAATGAAGAATTTTTATAATCTTGTGCTTTATCAGAATATGTATAATTAATTATGTTTGTATTATTAGTATATTTATATAAATTAGTTTTTTGCTTAATTATAGATGCAATAAATTTAGATTGTGCTGAACTATTTTTATATTTTTTATTACCATTTAAGTTATAAAGAAAATTAACAACTTCTTTAAAATCTTTCTGTATAATTTCTAAGTCATTTTTTATATATTTATGGAAAGATTTAAAATCATCTAATAAAAGTTTTTCTGTAGAGTAATTATCTTTGAGTTCAAATGATTTTGAATAGCATTCCAATAATTCTACCCCATATGCATAATAAAAATTGTCATAAGCATCTACGAAATTTGAAAAATCAATATTTAAAAATCGAACTAGCATTAAGCCTAATCTTTCAACATATGGAGTAAATCGTATAAATGGCCATTTGCTAATTTCTTCATTCCTAAGTTCATAGTTAGATATGCTATTAGTAGTCATTCTAGAAATAAATTTAAGCTTAAGGAAATCCTCCTTCTTTACATTTTCTATATTACCTAATAAAAAAATTACTAAAAAACAAAAATACTCAAATAAATAATTACTAAAAGCTACTAAAACTCGAAATGCTAAAAGTGTTGGAATTACTGCACTTTGCTGAAAATTATAGTAGTTTTTTAAATATTTTTATATTTTTTATACAATTTCCGTACATAAAAAAAATATTTGACATATAATAAAAAATGTATTATAATACAATTACAGATTGAATATGTAACCATTCATCTGACACTGAATATATGAGTAACGGCATATATTCTTTTTTTTTTTGGGAAAAAACAGAAGAGCAAAAGTAACGGGTGCTCTCCTGAACTAAATTTAATTAGTTTTTAGTGTTTTGATTTTTGTACTTTTGTAATTCATTTTGTAATTTTTCAATTTTCTGAAGTAAAATCCATACCAATAAATAACCGATTCATGTTTTTATGACACCTCAACTTTTGCATTTTCTTTCCAAGTTTCAAAATTTAGTGCTAAATCCTTATTATCAGGGTTTCTTTTTACTCTCATATGTTTTCTTTTAATCATATTTTTGTATAATGCTAAAACAGGATTATCATTTAATTTTTGCATATAAGTTGACATGGCACCAAGTCAAACACCAAATTCATATATATTATTTATTAATTTAACAGATTCTTCTCTCAAAAATTTTCTATCTTTCAACACCTTAAAATTTGGAAAAACTGGATTTCCAAAACTTACAGTAACTTTTGAAAAAAATTTAGGTCTAACTGTTATATGTACTGGAATAATTGGAACATTGGCAGTTGCTGAAATATATATAGCACCATTTTTTGTTTTTCGATTGTTTTCAATATAATTTTCTTTAAAGACTCCACCTTCTGGAAAAATTAAAAGTCGAATATTTTGTTTTTCTTCTAATGTTTCTATAATTTTTTTCATACCTTGTATATCATTTGAATTTCTTTTGATTGGTAGTGCATTATGATATTGCAAGAAATGGGCAATTATCTTATTTTTAAACAAATCTGATTTGGCAACACTATACATATTTTCTACTTTTGGATATAAAAAAATTGGATCAAAGATTCTTGAATGATTTGGACAAATCATACACTTTTCATATTTTTCTAAAATTTCCAAGTTTTTATATTTTACTCGAAACAATATATAACATACAATAAATCTAATGATTCCTCTTATTATCTTATACATTTGACTTTTCCTCTATAATTTCATCTAAATAATGTTCCTTTGCACATTGCATTATTGTTGTATAACCGTAAATTTTCAAAATGCTTGATTTCATCGCTACTACCTACAAATCGATTCATTTTACTGTCAATTTGAATCCAAAGGTCGGAATTTTGCTTTTCATTCCATAAATAAGACCTTCTCATGGATTGGAATGTTTGTACAAAACCAGTTCCAAGATTCACTCTACTTCTTTCCTTGGGATAAAATTTATTGGTAATTCCTATAATATAATCAGAAAATTGTCGTAGTGGTGTTACCAACGTATTAGTTAAAATTCCACCATCTAACATAAAATGATTTTTACCATCCATTTTTACCTTATGTGGTGTAAATAAAAGTGGAACTGCACAACTACTACGAATAGCTTCTGAAAATGTTCTGTCACAGTAATATGTATAATTTCCTTCCAACGGTTTTGAAGAATAATACGCAATTTCTCTATTCGATATATCCAAAGCTGGAATAATTAACGTTTTTTCAATATCTTTTAATGTTTTTATATTTTTTTCCTTTTCAAACTTTTTTACATATTTAACCATTATTTTTGGATTCTTTAATCCTCCATTAATGATAAGATTCGGAACTGCACAAAGAATATCAAAAAGATTAAAATTTTCAAATTTGATAACATCTTTCTCAAAAATTTTTTTGATTTCTTTTGGGGGATAATCACATAAATAAAGCAATGAAACTAATGCACCCAAACTTGCACCAGAAATTGCTTCTACTTCAATATTCAATTCATCCAAAGCACGTAAAACACCAATATTTACACAAGCTTTTATTCCTCCACCAGTACAGGCAAGTGCTACTTTTTTCATTTCTATTCCATCCCTTTATATGTTACATCAAATTTTATATTTTTATTTTATCATATTCGTCATTTTATTTCAATGTTTTTAACTCCTAAATGGTTTCCTTTAAGGTATCTTTCATAGGAAAACTATAAATATATAAATAATACTTGACATCTAATTATATATAAATTATAATCAATTTGTTTTTATTTAGTAATATATATATTTGTCTAATTATATAATTTAAATATATGAAAAATTCAAATAAAAGCTTTGATAGTAAAAAATAAAGCAAGGGGTATTAATCAAAAGGTTTTGATTAATACCCTTTTAATATCTAATTTCAAAAAATTAAACAAGAAGTTCTAAAATAATTTCAGATTTTATATTCTAAAAATTTAAGTTAATAAAAAGATTATAAGATTTCTAAAAATTTAATGTCAAATATAAAAGTTCCAATAAAATATAAATTATACAAATAAGTGGAGGTAAAGTATTGAAAAATGATAAAGATGATATTATAGAAATAATATTTAAAAGTAGAGAAAAAGAAATATTTATAAGTAAAGATATGCAAAGAAAAATTATAGGAGAGAGTGTGATTGATTTTACAGATATTATATTATGTATTAAAGATAAAAATATAATAAAAAAATTATATGCTTATGAAGAACAGATTAATTTAATAAATGCTGAATACATTAAAAGATTTTATAAGCAGCGGATTTTACGATGCAATAAAGTTATTAAAATAATATATTTATGAAAATTCATATTAATAGATTTAGATTTGTGTTATAATTATAAAAAAAGGAGGAAAAACGTGGAAGATTTAAATGTTATATGGGAGGATAAAAAAAGACCAATATTCGGATTGCCATTATCTTTTACCAAATATAAGTTAACAGATGAAAAATTATTAATAGAAACAGGATTATTCTCAATAAAAGAAGAAGAGGTTCAGCTTTATAGAGTAATGGATGTAACTTTAAGGTATAATATATTGCAAAGAATATTTAATGTAGGTACAATACATTGCTGTTCAGGAGACAAAACAACACCAGAATTTGATATAAAAGATATCAAAAATCCAAGAGAGATAAAAGAAATACTTTCAAAAAAAGTAGAAGAACAAAGAGACAAAAAGAGAATAGCTGGAAGAGAGATTATGACAGACTCAGAAGGTGAGATGTTCTAGAGGTGATAAAATGAAAAGAAAAAAAAGTAGAAATAGGAAAAGAAAGATAAAAGTAAAAACAAAAAAAATTGCAAACAGCTTTAAATATGCTTTTCAGGGTCTGTTAGCATCATTCAAAACAGAAAGGAATATGAAAATACATATACTAATAATGATATTAGTAATTTTAATGGGAGTGACACTAAAAATAAATATAATAGAATGGATTATATCTATAATATTATTTGGGATGGTTATATCAGCAGAATTATTTAATACTGTAATAGAAACAGTAGTAGATATGATTGTACAATATAAGGATCCAAAAGCGAAACTTGCAAAAGATATTTCTGCAGGAGCAGTATTAGTTTTGGCAATATCATCTGCAATAATAGGATTGATAATATTTATTCCAAAATTATTCACTTTGATTAATGGCTAAAGTAGTTAGAGTATCTCCAAGTTGAGTAAAAACTGCGGATAAAAGTGCAAGCAAGGGAAGAATTAAAATAATGTTAAAACTAGCTAATATAAATTTAGCTCACGAACAAATTCACGGAAAGCCAAAGAGTAAAATTAAAATTATACTAATATTAAGGCTTTCCGATTTGTTCTCACATATATATTTAATAAATAAAATAGAACTAGATACGCAATAAAGAAGCAATCTAGTTCAATAAACAAAAAATAATAAAACATATAAATATATGATTTATACGATTATGATAGCAAAATAAATAATATAAGTCAATAAAAAACAACAAAAAAATTAAAAAAATTGCAATTTTAGGCTGATTTCACAGCGTTTAACAATACTGTAAAATAATTATGTTAAACGCTATTGCAGATTTAATTTGATAAAGTCTAAATTTTTAATAGCAGGATCATATATATTTTCTCCTTTAAAATTAAATCTTGAACCATGACAAGGGCAATCCCAAGTCTTATCAACATTGTTCCAAGAAAGAAGACATCCCAAGTGAGTACAAATAGGATTAACTGCATAAATATTGCCATCAGAATCTTTATAAATTCCCACTTTATCACTATCTATCTCTAAAATTTTCCCACTATTATTTTCCACACTTAAAATTTGATCAGGAAAAGATTTTAATTTATTAAAAACTAAAGAAGTGGCACTCTGCTTTAGTATGTTTTTTACTTCCCATCTATTTTTTATAGGACGCATTCTAGTAGCAGAAAATATATCTGAATATTTATTTTGTTTATTTAGTATTTTATCTGAAACAATATTTGCTGCTACATTTGAACTTGTCATTCCCCATTTATTGAAACCGGTACCAACATATATATTTGGCATAATTTTAGAAAAATTACCAGCATAAGGAATTTTATCTAAAGTAATACAATCTCTAGTATTCCACCTATACAAGGTTTCATAATTAGGATAAAGTTCTTTTGCTTTTGCTTCTAAAATTCCATAAGTAGATTCAAAATTAACCTTTTCGCCAGTTTTATGCCCAGCTCCACCAATAAGTAGTAGTTTTTTATTATTATCAATCATAGTACGAAATGAAAAAACAGGAGAAGCGGAGCTTATATACATTCCGTCAAATAAATTATCTTTAGGGTCAATAGCTATAATATAAGAAGTATCTTGATACATCTTTGTAAAATAAAACCCTGGAATATTTATAAATGGATAGTGTGATGCTAAAACTACATATTTACAGGTAACATTAAAATTATTTGTTTTTATACAATACAAACCATCATCTTTTTTTACATCATAAACAGTTGTATTTTCAAAAATTTTTCCATTATTGTTAATTATAGATTGACATAGACCAAGCATATATTTTCTAGGGTGAAATTGTGCTTGATTAGTAAATTCAATTGCACCATTGTAAGAAAAAGGTACATTTAAATTAGTTAAGAAATTAGCGCTAAATCCTAATTTTTTAACAGCTTCAACTTCACTTTTAACTTTATTTAAGTTTTCTAAATCGTCAGAATATACAAAATTACTTTGATATTCAAAATCACAATTAATATTTTCTTCTTCTACTATATTAGCAATATTTTTAATTGCCTCTTCATTTGCATCTAAATAACTCTTTGCAAAATTAGTTCCATAGTCATCAATAAAATGTTTATAAATAAGACCATGTTGACTAGTGATCTTAGCAGTAGTATGTCCACTAGTTTTACTTCCTATAAAGTCCTTTTCTAAAATAACAACATTAATTCCTTGTTTAGAAAGGTAATAAGCAGTTGTTAAACCAAATATTCCTGCACCAATAATACACACATCAGCTTTACAATTAGTTTGTAATTTAGGAAAAGTCAATGCATCTTTTGTAGAATCAATCCAAAAAGAATTCAAAAAAATCACCTCTGAACTATTATGCCCATAAATAAAGAATAAATTTATAAAACTATGGAAAAATAAAAAATAAAGTGTTATACTCTAATAAGAAAAAAGGAGGTTACTATGGAAGAAAATTTAAAAGATAAGTTATTTAACAAAAAAACTAATGGGTGGATAAATCTAAATGAACAAGAAAGAAATGATATATTTAATTTTTGTGATGGTTATATTAATTTTTTAAACAAAGCAAAAATTGAAAGAGAAGCAGTTGTAGAAATAAAAAAAATGGCAGAGATAAATGGATTTAGAGATTTATCAACATATGATAATTTACAACCAGGAGATAAGGTGTATTTTATAAACAGAGATAAAAGTATGTTCTTAGCAATAATAGGAACAGAGAAAATTGAAAAAGGAGTTCATATTATTGGCTCTCATATAGACTCACCTAGATTAGATTTAAAACCAAATCCAGTATGTGAAGATAATGGACTTGCATATTTTTCAACTCATTATTATGGAGGGATAAAAAAATATCAATGGACAACAATTCCACTTAGCATGCACGGTGTTATAGTGAAAACAAATGGTGAAAAAATAACAATAAATATAGGAGAAGACGATTCTGATCCAATATTTACAATAACAGATTTATTACCACATTTAGCTCAAGAGCAAATGCAAAAAACATTAAGCAAAGGTATAGAAGGAGAAGATTTAAAATTACTAATTGGAAGTATCCCATATAATGAAGAAAAATGTAATGAAAAGGTAAAACTAAATATTTTAAATATCTTAAATCAAAAATATGGAATAGTAGAAAAAGATTTAGTAAGTGCAGAAATTGAATTAGTACCAGCATTTAAATCTAAAAGTTTAGGATTTGATAGAAGTATGGTAGCAGGTTATGGCCAAGATGACAAAGTATGTGCTTATACATCAGTTGCAGCAATGATGAGCATTGAAAATGTGAAAAATACAGCAGTATGTATATTATCTGATAAAGAAGAAATCGGAAGTGTAGGAAATACAGGAATGGAATCACATATGTTTGATTACTTCATGTCAGAATTATTAAATAAAACAGGAGAAAACAGAGTAAACTTATTAGATAAAGTATTTTGCTATTCAAAGATGTTATCATCAGATGTTGATGCAGCATTTGATCCAATATATGCATCTGTATCAGACAAAAGTAATTCTGGTTTTTTAGGAAGAGGATTAGGAATATGTAAATATACAGGGGCAAGAGGAAAGTCAGGAGCTTCAGATGCAAGTGCAGAATATGTTGCATGGGTAAGAAACATACTAGAAAAGAACAATATTAATTATGAAGTATCAGAATTAGGAAAAGTTGATATTGGAGGTGGAGGAACAATTGCTTACATTTTAGCAAATAAAGGCGTAGATGTAATTGATTGTGGAGTTCCAGTTCTTTCAATGCATGCACCATATGAAGTAACAAGCAAATATGATATATATTCAGCATTTAGAGCATATCAAGCATTTTGGAATGCATAAAAAAGACAAAACCGCATGGTTTTGTCTTTTTTAGTTAATTTATAAAAATTTCAATCTGTTAAGTTATTAAATTTCTAATAAATTTTTCTTCTCCATTATCTATAATTCTTAAATTAGGAAAATTTTTTATAACATATTCAGTTGGAAATAATATACTTTCTAGTTTATTTACTTGTTTTTGTAACGTACTTTTTTCTATAATATCTAAATCTCTAGAATATAAAATTCTATTTTTACAAGATGATATTGCCCATACAGTACAAATACAGTCAAATATAAAAAATACTAAAATAAATATTATACACTTTTTATTTATATTTTTAGGAATTTTTGATAATAATTTATCAATCATTGGTTTTATGAACTTAACAAGCATAATAGATAGAATTCCCCAAAAATAAGAATAAGGAATACATATTCTACCATTCAAATTACTATTTATATATGAATATTCCCAAAATCTAATGCCATATATAGCCTCTAGGGCATAACTTAATAAATATTCAATGATAGATCCTAATAAAAATCCATAAAAAAACAACTTAAAGTAATTATTGCTATATCTATTTAAAATAAATATCATTAAAGTTGCACCTATACCATAAACAGGACAAAAAGGACCAAAAATCAAGCCTTTTCGACTTTCTAAAATGCCTGTAGTAGCAAAGCAATAAATTGTTTCAATAATTAAACCAACTATACTAAATATAGTAAAATACCAAACAAAGTTATATAAATTTAATTGTTTTTCTTTTGAATTATTCACAATTGCCTCCAATTAATATTAATATGTTACAATTCACGGCCGATTTGATTTCTAATTAATTTGAGTATAGCCGTAAATGTAATATTAATATTTTATAACAAAAAATTTTTTTTGGCAATTAGTTGACTTTAATAACATTTTGTGTTAATATATTAAGTGCTTTAAACATATGGGTCAGTAGCTCAGCTGGATAGAGCACAGGCCTTCTAAGCCTGGGGTCGGGGGTTCGAACCCCTCCTGGCTCACCATACAATTATACATAGCAAGAAGATGATAAAATCATCTTTTTTTACTATTAATTAAAATAATGACTAAACATTAAAAAATAAGCATAAGATAAAGAATCTTAATGATAAGGGGAATTATTATGAAAAAATCAAAAAAAATTTTAATTTTATGTTTAATGATATTATCATTTGCTACAATTACAAAAATGCCAATTATAGCTAATACATCAAATGCTACAACTACTACTGCATACAAACATATAGGTAGCAAAACAAGAAGTAAAATCGAAATAAATACAAAAACAAGAACATATACAGGAAAAAAGATAACTCCAAAGGTTACTATATATAGAAATAATGAGAAATTAAAAAATCGAAAAGATTATACTGTAACATACAAAAATAATAAAAATCCTGGTAAAGCTACCATAACTATAAAAGGAATAGGACAATACACAGGAACAGTAAAAAAATATTTTTACATTAGGCCTAAAGCAACAAAATTATATTCTGCTAAAGTATATAATTATGATCAAGCAAAAATTCATTGGAAAAGAGATTCAAAGGCTGATGGATACCAAATATATATGTATTCTAAATTAACAAAAAAATATGTTAAAATAAAAACAATAAAAGATAATAAAACAACATATTATATAAAGCGTAATTTAGATCCAGATGTAAAATATATTTTTAAAGTTAGAGCTTATAAAAAAGTAAAGGGAAAAAAAATATATGGCTACTTTGGAAATAGAGTAAAAAAGAACTTACCAAGTAAGCTATTATCAGAAATAACATTAACAGCAAGTTCAAGTGGAGCAAATAGAAATACAAATATACGTCAAGCATCAAAATCATGCAATAATGTAGTATTAAGACCAGGAGAGAGATTTGTTTGGTCTAAAGTAGTTGGACCAGCAACAGCAAGTAAAGGATATAAAAAGGCAACAATTTTTGTTAATAAACAACATAAAACAGACTACGGTGGAGGAATATGCCAAGTAAGTAGTACAGTTTACCAAGCAGCAAAAGGTGCTAAATTAAAAATAATAGAAAGACATACACATTCATTACCTGTAACATATACAACAAAAGGAAATGATGCAACAGTAGCACATGGAAGCCTAAATTTGATTTTTGAAAATAATAAATCATATTCAGTAAAAATTAAAATGACATCTAATGGAAAATCATGTACATGTAAAATATATAGAATGTAAAATATACAAAATCAAAAAATCTAAAGTTGTTATATACTTTGACAATTTTAGATTTTTTTATTTTAGGAAAGCTACGCTGACTTTCTAATATATAAACAATTATACACGAATTTATTACATAAATTTGGCACACAAACAAATTTACGAAAAGCCAAAGAGTAAAATTAAAATTATGCTAACATTAAGGCTTTCCGACTTGCTCTTAGGGAATAGATATATTCAAAGATACAAAATTTATATTGTATATTAATTGTATATAAAATGTAATAAAAAAGATATATTTGCTAGCTTAGCAATACAACATATAAATGCGTAAGGAGTAAGAAAGATGCAAATTGCATGTATAAAAATATATGATTGAAAATTTATTTAAAAAGTAATATTATAAAATTAGTATAAATTATCTGTGTATGAAAGGAAAAGAATTATGAAAGGGATTA
>CAOPQH010000022.1 GCA_948505485.1 uncultured Clostridia bacterium | reverse complement strand
AATAAAATGTAAAGTATGTAAAGGTATAAAAGAAGGCACAGAAGAAGAAATACCAACAAAAGATCATGACTATGAAGAAGAAGCTACAATAGACAAAGAAGCAACATGTACAGAAGCAGGAAGTAAATCAATAAAATGTAAAGTATGTAAAGGTATAAAAGAAGGCACAGAAGAAGAAATACCAGCATTAGAACATAAGTGGAATGCAGAAACAGGAAGATGTGAAAGAGAAGGATGTACCGAAAAATGTACACATTCTTATAAAACAACTTCTTATAAAAATGCAACATGTACTGAAGAAGGAAAAATAATACAAGAATGTGCTAATTGCGGAAACATAAAAACAGAAGTATTAGAAAAAATACCACATAATTATGCTGAAGCTACAACAGATAAAGAAGCAACATGCACAGAATCAGGAAGTAAATCAAAAAAATGTACAGTATGTGGAGATAAAACAGAAATTACAGAAATTCCTATGAAAGAACATGCTTGGGAAGACACTTATAAAGAAGATGAACCAGCAACTTGTACAAAAGCAGGAAAAGCATCTATTCATTGTAAAGATTGTGGTATAAGTGATGAAAATTCAATTACAATTTTAAAACAATTAGATCATACATGGGGAGAACTTGTAGAAATTACACCTGCAACATGTGGTGTAAATCAAGAAGTTGGTAAAAAATGTAGCATATGTGGCGAAGTAGATAATGATTCAATAAAAGTAATTCAAAATACTGCAAAAGAGCACAACTACATAGATACAGTAGTAGCACCAACATGCATAGAGGCAGGATATACAGAACATAAATGTACAAATTGTGGTGAAACCTCAAAAATAAACAAAGTAAAAGCATTAGGACACAACTACGTAGATACAATAGTAGCACCAACATGTACAAATGTAGGATATACAGAACATAAATGTACAAATTGTGGTGAAACCTCAAAAATAAACAAAGTAAAAGCATTAGGACACAAATTGACAACAACAACTACTAAAGCTACAAATAAGAAAGATGGAGCTATAGTTACATCATGCAATGTTTGTGGAAAAGTAGAAAAAACAGAAAAAATAGCAAAAATAAAAACAGTAAGTTTATCAAAAACATCATATACTTATGATGCAAAAGCTAAAAAACCATCAGTAACAATAAAAGATGCTAATGGAAAGAAAATAAGCAACAAAAACTATAAAGTTACTTACAAAAACAACAAAAATATAGGAAAAGCTACAGTTACAATAGTATTTAGTGGAAACTATAGTGGAACAATAACAAAAACATTTAAAATAGTTCCAGCAAATGTTAAAGGAACAAAAGTTAAAAAGACTTCAAAGAGAACAGTGACATTATCATGGAAAAAAGTATCTGGAAATGTTACAGGATATAAAGTATATGTATGGAATAATTCTAAAAAGGCATATGAATATTATGGAAAAGTAAAAGGTACATCTATGATTATTAAATCTTTAAAAAGAAAAACAACATATAAATTTAAAGTTAAAGCATATAAAACAGTAAGTGGAACACAATATATGGGAGCTCGTTCAAATGCTTTCAAAGGAAAAACAAAATAAATCATATTATAAGAAAGAAGCGTAAGCTAATCATTGTGAGATAGAAGTAGAGGATTAGAATCATCCTCTACTCGATTAAAATAAAAAAAAGTTAAACAAAAATCAAAAATTTGTTTGACTTTTTTTTACTGTTATGATATTATGATAAAAATTATAAGAATAGGAGTGATTTTTATGGCAAGAAAAGCATCAGAAATAAATAAAAGAGAAAAGGCAATATTAAAATTTATCGAAAAACAAATTATGACAGATGGTTATCCACCATCAGTTAGAGAAATAGGTAAAGCAGTAGGTTTAAAATCAACAGCTACTGTTCATGGCTACTTAGCAAAATTAGAAGAAAAAGGGTATATAAAAAAGGAAGATAAAAAAGGTAGAACATTAAAACTATTAAAAGGTGGTTCAGGAGAAACTAAAATAAAATCTAGTAAGGATTTCTATACTCAAAGAGAGCTTGTAGATGTTCCTATTATAGGTAAGATTACAGCGGGAGAGCCAATATTAGCGGTTGAAAATATAACAGATACTTTTCCAATACCAGTAGATTTTGTTGGTAATTCAGAAAGCTTTATGCTTACTGTTAGAGGAGAAAGTATGATAGAAGCTGGTATACTAGATGGAGATTATATATTAGTAAAAAAACAAAACACAGCAAATAATGGACAAATAGTAGTTGCACTAATTGGAGAAGAAGCAACAGTTAAAACTTTTTATAAAGAAAAAGACCATATAAGATTGCAACCTGAAAATTCTACAATGGATCCAATTATAGTACCTAACTGTGAAATACTTGGAAAAGTAGCAGGTGTATTTAGAAAAATATAGTTTTAGGAGAACAACTGATGAATAAAATAAAAATTAATAAAAAATGGATAATACTAATTATAGTAATAATCGTAATATTTATATCTGGAATTTTAATTAAAAACATTATAAAAAGTAATGAGTTAAAAACAACAAATGTAGTAATAAATAACAATAATGTTACAAAGAGATTAAAACAAAATATAATAATCGATAATGATACTATATATATGTCAATGGCAGATATAAAAAATTTCTTTGATATATACATTTATGAAGACAAAGATAATAATCAAATTATTACTACATCTGATAAAAAAGTTGCTACAATAAAATTTGATTCTAAAACTATTAATATTAATGGAGCAGATAAACAAATATATGCAACAATAAAAAAAGAAAATGATATTATATATTTACCAATATCAGAAATGACAGATGTTTATGACATAGAAATCAATAAAATTGAAAAAACGAACAGAATAGTAATAGATTCTTTAAATCGAGTGCAAAAAAAAGCATATGCTACTAAAAAATTAAAAATTAAACATAAACCAACTGCATTTTCTTTAACTATAGAAAAAGTTAAAAAGTCAAATTGGGTATATTATTTTTCATCAGAAAATGGTTGGGCTAAAGTAAGAACTGAAGATGGAATAGTAGGGTATATTAAAGAAAATAGTTTAACAAATTTTGTAACAGTTAGAGAAACAATGGATGATGTTAAACAAATTAATGGTAAAGTTAATTTAGTATGGGATTATTATTCTGAATATTCAAAAGCACCAGATAGAGCAAATACTACAATTGACGGTATTAACGTAGTATCTCCTTCTTTTTTCTCTATCAACAATAAAGGAGAATTTGAAGAAAATGTTGGTAAAGAGGGAGAAGAATATTTAAAATGGGCTAAAAACAATGGGTATAAAGTATGGCCAATGGTTGCGAATGCAGGAACAGATATGACAAAAGTTACATCTGAAATAATGAATGATTATAATAAAAGAACAGAATTAATTGAAAAAATAGTAAATGTATGTGTTAAATATAAATTAGATGGAATTAATATAGATTTTGAGAACATGAAAAAAGAAGATGCTCAGATGTTTTCTAGGTTTATAATAGAGCTTACACCAAGAATAAAAGAAATGGGAATGGTTACATCAGTTGATGTAACAGCACCTGATGGAGCAGATAATTGGTCATTATGTTTTGATAGAAATGTAATAGGACATGTTGCAGATTATATTGTATTTATGGCATATGATCAATATGGTAGTGCAAGTACAAAACCAGGAACAACAGCTGGATATAATTGGATTGAAACTAACTTAAAGAAATTCATAGAAACAGAAGAAATAGAAACAGAGAAAATTATATTAGGAATTCCATTTTACACTAGAATGTGGGCAGATAGAAATGGAAAAATTACAAGTAAAGTTGTAGATATGAATAAAATAGATGACACATTACCAGAAGGCATAGATAAAAAATGGGATGAATCTTTAAAACAATACTATGTTGAATATACTGATGATGAAGGAACACAAAGAAAAATGTGGATAGAAGACGAAAAATCAATACAAGAAAAATTATCATTAATTTCTACTTATAATTTAGGTGGAGTAGCTGCTTGGGAAAAAGATAGAGAAACAGAAAATATGTGGACAATAATAAAAGAAAGTTTAAATAAATAAAAAATAGGAAAGCATTAATATTAAATAATTTATACTCTTCTCTTTATATTTGCGTTAATTTAGATAAGATTTGTAATAGTAATATTACAAATCTTTTTTTGCTATATAAAATAAGCTAAATTTAAAATATTAGAACAGAAACAATATTATTAATACTTACTTTTATGTTGTTATAGGAAAAATTAAAGATTTTCCTATAACAGTACTCTCTTTAATAAAAAATAAATATAAAGTTATAAAGCTTTTTAATTTGTTAATATATTAATAAAACTGTAATAAAAATAATATAAATTAAATATATTATTTTAGAGGTGTTTTTTTGAACTATTTTGTTAAAGAAAATAATAATACAAGTTATATAAATAAATTATTTATAAGAATAAAGGTAAAGAATAATATAATTGAATTACCTAATGACTTAGATGAAGTATATTCTAAATTAAAAAACAATAAAATGTCAGAATTATATGTAAAAAAAATTGTAAATAAATTAAAAAAGATATTAAAAAATAGTGGCATTATATTAAGTAAGAAGTTAAAGAAAAATAAAAGTTTTATAGGAATATTAGAAAAAGAGAATATAAAAATATATGATGGAAAATGGCTATACGGATATATTTTAAAAGAAATGATGGAATATATATTAAGTGCAAAAAAAGAAATAAAAGAGAATACTGAAGTCTCTTTTTTAGTCAATTTCTTTGATGATGTTTTAGTTGAAAATATAAAGATGTTTGCAAAAGAATATAAAAGAGTAAATATTGTTACAAATCATATTGAAAAATTAAAAAAGGTGGAAGAGGATTTATATAATGAGAATGGAATTGTAATAACAACATCAAATAATAAAAGAAAAAGTTTAGCAAATTCAAAATTTATTATAAATATAGATTTTCCTAACGAATTAATAAATAAATATAATATATGTGAAAGTGCAATAATAGTAAATTTAGAAGATAGAATAAAAATCAATAAAAAAAGATTTAATGGAATAATAATAAATGATTATGAAATAAAGTTTAATAATGATAATGAAATAGAAGATATTTATTGCAAAAAAGAAGTATTTGAAAGCAATATTTTAAAAAAAGATTTCTTTAATAATATAAGAAAAGAAATACAAGAGAATAAGGTTAAAATAAGCGAAATTTATGGCAATAATGGGAAAATAGAGATATAATTACAAAGTAGTATAATATATGATTTTATATAAATGTAAAAATAATCAATAAAAAGATTCAAAATGCTTTTAATTTTTATAAAAGTATAATATAATATAATCATACAAAACTACGAGGAGGAAAATATATGCCAAAACATAGTGAAGATGAGAATAAAAAAGTATCAAATAGTAAAAATAAAGCAACAAAGAAAAATAAGAATAATGTAAAAGCACAAGGAAAATTAAAAACAAATAAGAAAATAAAATTTAAGGACAAGCATCCTAAATTATCAATATTTATTAAAATAATGATTATATTAATATTATTATTATGTGTTATTGGTGCAGGAATAGTCGTAGGAATGTTTTTTGGATTATTTGGAGATGAATTTGAAATAACAAAAGATGAATTAATGATTGCTGCATCAAATTCAGTAGTCGTAGATAAACAAGGCAATGTTATAGCAGATTTAAGTGGTGATGAAAGAAGAAAAGTAGTGAAGCTTTCTGAAATGTCAGACTATTTACCAAAAGCTTATGTAGCAATAGAAGATGAAAGATTTTATTCGCACAAAGGTGTTGATTTTAAAAGAACAGCAGCAGCAGGATTATCATTTATAGCAAAAGGTAATTCATCATTTGGAGGAAGTACAATAACACAGCAATTAGTAAAAAATATAACTCAAGATAAAGAAAAAGATGTTTTTAGAAAAGTAAAAGAATGGGCTAAAGCATATCAAGTTGAAAGAATGATATCTAAAGATCAAATATTAGAATTATATTTAAATATACTTTTCATTGGTGGTAACAATTATGGAGTTCAATTAGGCTCACAGTATTATTTTGCAAAAGATGCAAAAGATTTGGATTTAGCAGAATGCGCATTTTTAGCAGGGATAAATAATTCTCCAAATGCATATAATCCATATGGAACTGCAAATCCTACAGAGAAAATAAAAACAAGAACAAAAGCTGTATTAAGCAAAATGAAAGAATTAGGATATATAAAATCTAATGATGACTATAATCAAGCAGTTGCAAAAGTTGATGCTGGATTTGAGTTTAAGCAAGGAACTTTAAATGGAAATATATACTCATATCATACAGATGCAGCAATAAAGCAAGTAATAGATCAAGTTGCTGAAGAAAAGGGAATATCTGCTCAGTTAGCAGAAAACTATGTATATAGTAGTGGATTAACTATATATTCAACACAAGATACAAACCTCCAAAACCTAATGCAGGAAGAATTTAAACAAGGAAAGTATATATTAAAATCTAGAAAAAATAAAAATGAAGATGGAACGCCTAAAACAACTCAAGCAGCAATGGTTGTAATTGATAATTCAACAAATGAAGTTGTAGGATGTGTTGGTGGATTAGGAGATAAAACAGAATCTAGAGGCTTAAATAGAGCTACTCAATCTACAAGACAAACAGGCTCAGCTATGAAACCACTTTCAGACATTGTTCCAGGATTACAAGAGGGAATAATAACTCCAGCGACCATGTATAATGATTCATCAACAGAATTTGATAATGGAAAGTATAAACCTAAAAATTATAATGGATTTAAAGGAATAATAAATGTAAGGCAATTTATAGAAACATCACAAAACATACCTGCTGTTAAAATTATGGCTGAATTAACTCCTAAAAAATCAATAGAATATTTAAAGAAAATGGGAATTACAACTTTAGATGATAAAAATGATCAAGTATTGTCATTAGCTATAGGTGGTATAACAAACGGAATAAGTCCACTTGAAATGGCGGGAGCATATGCTTCTATAGCAAATAATGGAGTATATACAAAACCAACATTTTTCACAAAAGTTGTTGATGCATCTGGTAATGTAGTTTTAACATCAAATCAACCAAGCGAAAGAGTATGTTCAGAAGAAATTGCTTATTTAACTAAATCTATATTACAAGAGCCTGTAACAGGTGGTAGTGGAACAGCTAGATATTGTGCAATACCAGGAATTTCAGTTGCGGCTAAAACAGGAACAACTAATAGTGATTATGATAGATGGCTTTGCGGATTTACACCATATTATACAGCTGCTACATGGTTTGGATATGATGATCAAGAAACAGTAATATATGGAGGAACAAATCCAGCAGGACAATTATGGGATAATATAATGACTCCAATAAATAAAGATATGCCAAAAGCATCTTTCCAACAACCTGGTGGAATAGTTACTGCAACTGTATGTAGAACAACTGGGCAATTAGCTAGTGGTAAATGTGGATCGACATATCAAGAAATATTTGCAAAAGGAGCTTTACCATCTCCATGTGAAGGTCATAGCTCTTACGAGATTTGTAAAGAATCAGGAGAATTAGCTAATGAGTTTTGTCCTGATAAAGAGACAAAATATAAAGCAAATTTACTTCCAAAAGAACAATTAAATTTATGGAAGACTATTGGCAATGGAACAGGAAAAATACCAACAAACGTATGTCAAATACACAAAAGTCCTGAAGAAGATAAAAAAGAAGATGAAGAAAAAGCAGAAAATGAAAAAAATAATACATCAAGAAATAATACTAACACAAATAAAACAAACTCAACAAATAAAACAAATACAACAAATACGACAAATACAAATAAAGTACAAAACACAACCAATACAACAAAACCTAATGATGAAAATAAAGTGACAAATACAACGACACCAGACAAAAAAGAAAATACAACTAAGGAAGAAGATGAATAAAGATAAAATTAAAAGTTGAGGTAGAACAAAAGAGGCATGATTAAAAATTTTTTTACCTTTTAAATTACTATTCATGCCTCGTTTTTGTTCGTCTGCGAAAATTGCAACGCAATTTTATGTACGTAAAATTGACACACGAACAAATTTACTAAAAGCCAAAGAAAAAGGTTTAAAATATGATTAATATTAAGGCTTTACTATTTGTTCTTATTATAAGGAGATGAAGTTAGAATAGATGGATATTTATTTTTATAACACTTTAACAAAACAAAAGGAGAAATTTAAACCTATTGATAATAATGAAGTTAAGATATATTCATGTGGTCCTACTGTATATAAAGATGCAACAATAGGAAATTTAAGAACTAATATATTTCAAGATGTATTAAGAAGAGTTTTAAAGTACAATGGGTATAAAATTAAACACGCAATGAATATTACAGATGTTGGACATTTGGTTTCTGATAGTGATGAAGGTGAAGACAAAATGATAAAATCAGCAAAGGAGTTGAATAAATCACCATTAGAAATTGCAGAGTATTATACTGGAAAATTTTTTAACGATCTACAAGATTTAAATATTGAAACTCCAGAAATAGTATGCAAAGCAACTGACCATATACAAGATATGTTAGAATATGTAAAAAAATTAGTAGAAAATGGATATGCTTATGAAACTTCTACAGCGATATATTTTGATATATCTAAATTAGACAAATATCCAATATTATCAAATTTAGATTTAGATAATCAAAAAGCAGGAGCTAGAGTAGATATAGATCCAGAAAAAAGAAATCCATATGATTTTGCGGTTTGGATAAAAGCACCAGAAAATCATTTAATGAAATGGGATAGTCCTTGGGGAAAAAGCTATCCTGGATGGCATATAGAATGTTCAGCTATGGGTCAAAAATACTTAGGAGATCAATTTGACATACATACAGGAGGAATAGATTTAATACCAACACATCATGAAAATGAAATAGCACAAAGCAAAGGTAAATGTGGGAAAGTACCAGCAAATTATTGGTTACATGGAGAATATCTACTTATAAATGGTGGAAAAATGTCAAAAAGTCTAAATAATGCATATTTATTAAAAGATATAAAAGAAAAAGGATATGATCCATTAGTATATAGATTATTTAATTATTCATGTCATTATAGAAATAAACTAAATTTCACATGGGAAGGAATAGATGGAACAGCAAAATCTTTAGAAAGATTAAGAAACTGTTATCAAGTAAATTTAGAAGGTATAGATGAAATAACAGAAGAAGATAATAAGAAACTTATAGAATTAGAGGAAAATTTTCATAAAGCAATTAATGATGACTTAAATATGCCACTTGCAATGAGTTTTGTATGGGATGTTGCAAAATTTGAAAAGAAAAGCCCTAAAGTATCAAATCTATTAGATAAATTCGATAGTATATTAGGAATTAAAATTAATAAAATTAATTTGAAAAATGAAAAAATTCCACAAGATATTTTACAATTAGCAGAAGAACGAAAAATTGCAAGAGAAAATAAAAATTGGGCTAAATCTGATGAATTAAGAGATATAATAAAAGAAAAAGGATATGAAGTTATAGATTGTAAAGAAGGTACACAAATAAAAAAATTAAAATAAATGTCTATAAATGTTATAATTCCAATATAAAAAAATATAAGGAGGAATTTGAATGGCAATATTATTACCAGGGGGAGCAGGCTTTATAGGAAGTCATACTGCAGTAGAATTATTAAATGCAGGAAAAGAAATAATAATATTAGATAACTTTTCTAATAGCAAGCCAGAGGCTATAACAGCAATAAAAGAAATAACAGGAAAAGATTTTAAATTTTATGAAATAGATTATACAGATAGAGAAAAATTAGAATCTATATTTGAATCAAATAATATAGAAGCAGTAATAAATTTTGCAGGATATAAAGCAGTAGGAGAATCTGTACAAAAACCAATAGAGTATTATACAAATAATATTTCAGGAGCATTAGTGTTGTTAGATACAATGAGAAAGTATGGATGTAAAAAATTTATATTCAGTTCATCAGCAACAGTATATGGTGAGCCACAAAAAATGCCAATTACAGAAGAATTTGAAACAGGAGGAACAACAAATCCTTATGGAACAACAAAATTATTTATAGAGCAAATTTTAAAAGATATATATAAATCTGATAATGATTGGGATATATGTATTTTAAGATATTTTAATCCAGTAGGAGCACATAAAAGTGGTTTAATAGGAGAAGAGCCAAAAGGAATACCTAATAACTTAATGCCATATGTGTCTAGAGTTGCAGCAGGAGTATTACAAGAATTATCAATATTTGGCAATGATTATAATACACCAGATGGAACAGGAGTTAGAGATTATATACATGTTGTAGACTTAGCTAAAGGACATGAAAAAGCGTTACAAAAGTTAGAAAAAGAAGAAACAGGATTATATATATATAATTTGGGAACTGGTACAGGTTATAGTGTTTTAGATATGGTACATGCTTTTGAAAAATCTACTGGTAAAAAAGTTCCATATAAAATTGCACCAAGAAGAGCTGGAGATATAGCTATGTGTTATGCTGATCCTAAAAAAGCAAAAGAAGAATTAGGATGGGAAGCAACAAAAACATTAGAGGATATGTGTAGAGATTCTTGGAATTATACTAAAAGCCAAATGATAAATTAGAATAGTAGAGAAATGTAGGGGCGATTAGCAATCGCCCGTGCTTCAACGGTTTTGCTATTTTAAAGAAAGGAAAGTTTTATGATTAGTTTTAAAAATGAAATTGCAAAAGTAATATCTAAGTTAGTAAATATATCAGAGCAAGAGTTGGTAAAATATATTGAAATTCCTAAAGAATCTGTAAATGGGGATTATGCTTTTCCTTGTTTTAGATTGGCTAAAGAGTTAAAAAAAGCACCTCCAGCTATTGCAAATGATTTAAAAAGAAATATTAAGTTTGATGAAAATATAATAGATAAAGTTGAAGTTGTTGGCGGATATTTAAATTTTTATATTAATAAAGAACTTTTAGCAGAAGAGGTTATAAAAGAAATTGCAACAAATGAAGAATATGGAAAATCAAGTATAGGAAATGGAAAAAATATTGTAATTGATTATTCGTCTCCTAATATTGCAAAACCTTTTCATATAGGTCATTTGCGTTCAACTGTAATTGGTGGAGCATTGTATAATATATATAAATATTTAGGATATAATGTGACAGGTGTAAACCATTTAGGAGATTATGGAACTCAATTTGCGAAAATAATTGAAGGATATAAAAGATGGGCAGATGAATATGATATAGAAAATGATTCTATTAATGAACTTACTAAAATATATGTTAGAATAAATAATTTATGTAAGGAAGATGAAGAAGTATTAAATATATGTAGAGAAAATTTTAAAAAGCTAGAAGATGGAGATTCTTATTATGTAGAACTTTGGAATAAATTTAAAGATTTGAGTTTAAAG
This sequence comes from uncultured Clostridia bacterium, assembly GCA_948505485.1. Classification (GTDB taxonomy): domain Bacteria; phylum Bacillota; class Clostridia; order TANB77; family CAG-508; genus CAG-269. The sequence continues at coordinate 5,481 of CAOPQH010000022.1, read as the reverse complement.
GAATTTCAAAGAGTTTATGATTTATTAGGAAGCAAATTTGATTCATATAATGGAGAATCGTTTTATTCAGATAAAATGCAAGAAGTAATTGATAAATTAACAGATACAGGAAAATTAATAGAGTCAGAAGGAGCGAAGATAATTGACTTAGAGGATAAAGGAATTAGTACACCATGTATTATTGAAAAGTCAAATGGATCTACGACATATGCAACACGTGATTTAGCGGCAGTACTTTATAGAGCAAGAACTTATGATTATGATAAATCATTATATGTAACATCTTATGAACAAGCATTACATTTTAAACAAATTTTTGAAGTGGCAAAATTACTTGGGTTAGATGAAAAATATATAAAAGGTTTAGAACATATTCAATTTGGCATGGTACTTTTAAAAACAGGTAAGATGTCAACAAGAGAAGGAACTACAATTAAATTAGAGGATTTATTAAAAGAATCAATAAAAAGAGCTCAAAATATTATTGAAGAAAAAAATCCAAACTTAGAAAATAAAGAAGATGTTGCAAAAAAAGTAGGAATTGGAGCAATAATTTTTAATGATTTAGCTAATAGCAGAGTTAAAGATGAAATATTTGATTGGGATACAATATTGAATTTTCAAGGTGAAACAGGTCCGTATATACAATATACATATGTACGTACAGAAAGTGTTTTAGAAAAAGTACAATATATTCCAAAAGCAGAAGAAATAGATACTAAAGAATTGACAGATGAATTTTCTAAAAATGTATTGAAATTATTATATAACTTTGATAATATATTAGAACAGGTAACATATAAAAATGAGCCATCAATTTTATCAAGATATTTAATAGACTTATCCAAAGCGTTTAGTAGTTTTTATAATGAAAATAAAATTATAACAGAAAATGAAAAAACTCAAAATGCAAGACTTTATTTAACATACGCAGTAGGAAAAGTGATAAAAATTGGTGGAGAATTATTAGGAATGAAAATGCCTGAAAAAATGTAAAAATAAGGGGAGAAAATTATGAAAGATTTATTAAAAAACAAAAAAAAATTAGCAATTGTTATATTGGCAGTAGTAATTGTAGTTGCAATATTAGGAGTAGTGTTATATAATGATCAATTTGAAAAGAAACAATTACAAATATTATCATCTGAAGCTGAAAAATTAAATAGTTTAAATTTAGAAACAGATGAGATAGACATGGAAATAAAATCAAAAGGTAAATATGCAGTTGTAGAACAAACTATGAAAGATTATTTAAATGAAACTAAAACTACTTGCACAGAATTAGTTGATTTATGTAGCAATAGTGATTTAGACAAGTTATTAAGTGCTGATAATATTGAAGCAGATGGACCAGAATTTACAGCTACAAAAGAAAAGCTAAACACATTTAGAACACAAGTAAATGAATATATAGAAAAATGTAATAATTTAATAAATGAGGACAATATAAATAACGCAATAAATGATAAAAATGTTGGAGAAAAATTTGAACAAATATATAAAGATTTGATGATAGATGAATCTTCAAAAGCATCATTAAATAAAACAAAAACTAGCTTAAATTCTTCAGCAGAACAAATAAATAAATCATTAGATAAAATGAATAACATATTAAATTTTTTAAGTGATAATAAAGATTCATGGGAACTAAAAAATGGAAAAATTCAATTTACAAATATTAGCAAACTTACAGAATATTATAAAGTTGTAAATGGAAATTAAAATTATATATATTTAAAATTTTTATAAAAGTATTGCAAATTGAGAATTAAAATGGTATACTTATTATGTAAAAAATAAACAAGGGAGGAATTTTTTAATGAAAAAAATATTATCAATAGGTATATTATTTGTAATTATGGTATTAAACACAACAATGGTTAGTGCAGTAACAAGTGAGAAATTGCCAAATGAATTATATAATAGAGGAGCAAAGTATGGAGTAACAGTTTCTGATAAAGTAAAAATGGAAAGATATTTATCAGATTATCCAGTTACTGATGAAGAAGCAGGTCAAATATTATCAAAAGCAGGAGAAGCAGCTAGATTAATGGATAGCTTTGGAAAAACTAAAATTAGTGATTTAACAAAATCTGAAATTAATCAATTAAAAACAATAGCTAATGAAGTAGCAGAAATTTTAGATGTAACACTAGTATTTAAAAGCAACTCAGTAGAAATCTATAAAAATGGAAAACTAATTGAAGTAATTAGAGCAAAAGACGGAAAATTAGTATATACAGGAAATAAAACAAATATAATTTTAGTTGTTTCATTAGCAGCAATATTAGCCCTAATTATAGGAATAATAGCTAGAAAGAAATTTGTAAATGAATAATTTGTTTAATAAAACAATAAAGGCAACTATTATAAATGTAATAGTTGCTTTATTAATTACATTAGCAATAATTATTGTAGGTTATCTATTTTTTGGGGCAAAAATAGATGAAACTATATCAATAATCAATAAACTTTCTATAAATTCAACAAATAAAGAAATCGAAAAATTAAGTAAAGAAGAACGACGAAAAGAAACAACAATAACTACTAAAAGTATAGAGAATTATCCAGAATATGGAACACAATATGCTACAATAGAAATATCTGAAATAAATGTAAAGTTACCAGTATACTATGGTGATACATTAGAAGTTTTAAAAAATGGTGTAGGCCATTCTAGCGGAAGTTATTTTCCAGGAGAAGGTGGATCTATAGTATATATGGGTCATAATAGCAAAAACACATTTAGAAATTTTTCACAATTAAAAAATAATAATAAAATAATTATAAAAACAAATTATGGAGAATATCACTATAAAATATATGATATGAAATTAATAAACGAGACAGAAATAGATAAATTGCCAATACAACGAGAAAAAGAAATATTAATGATATATACATGTTACCCATTCAATAATATAGGTTATGCTTCACAAAGATATGTAGTATATGCAGAATTGGAGGAATAATTGAAAAAGTTAAAAATTTTTATAGAGTATTTAATAGTAATTATATTAACATTAATAACATTATTATATGTATCAATAAATTTAATAACAACTACAGTATTAAATAAAGATTATATATTTAAGAAATTAGAAGAAACAAACTATTATACTGAACTAACAACATTAGTAGCATCAAATTTTAAAAATTACATTAATCAATCTGGATTAGAAGAAAATATATTTGAAGATATTGAAATAAAAAATAAGGTAGAAAATGATACAAAAATAATTATAAATAATATTTATGAAGAAAAACAAGAGGAAATTAATACAGAGGATTTAAAAGAGATCCTAAATAAAAAAATAGAAAATACACTAGGAGCAGTAACTCAAGAGTATAAACAATCAATAGATGAGTATGTAAAATTAATATGTAATGAATATAAACACATAATATCATCAAATTTTGAAATAGAAAATTCATTACACAATATGTATAAAAAAGTAATTAAATATATAGAAATAATAAAAATGATATTAGTTGTATCTTTTGTAATATTTATAATTATATTAATATTATTATGCAAAGAAAAAATATATAAATTTTTTGTATTTATAGGTATAGTAGCTATGTCTACTGGTACATTTTTTATAATAACAAATACTTTTATAAATTTGAATGTAAAAATAGAAAATATATTAATATTAAATAATGCTTTTTCACAATTTGTAATAACTGTATTGAAAGATATTTTAATTAATATTATGAATTATGGAATTATACTATTAATTTTAGGATTTTTAATTACAATAATATCAAATTTAATTAATTATTCTAAAAAGGATAAAGTATAAAGTTATTTGTTAGAAATTTACTTAATTTACTATTCTGTAATATATATAAAAACATAATAATTTAATTATTATGTTTTTTTTGACAAAAAATAATGACAATTAATGATATTTTTATCTATAAGGGTTGATTTATTTGGAAAAATAAGGTATAATAGTAATTGACATAACAATTTTACAGAAATATACAAAAATCAAATTAAAAGATGAAAATTATTAAGCGTGATATATAAATAAAAATTTTGGAGGTTACAAATGAATATTTTAGAAAATAGCTATACAAGCGAAGTTGCAAGATATTCACAATTAATACCAGAAACAAAGACAAGAGCAATAGATAAAAAAAGAAAATATTTACATATAGAAAATAAAATAGAAAGAGGAATAGATATTATAGGCGGAATTGTTGGAGTGTCATTATTAATACCTCTAACATTATGTATATACGTAGCAAGAGTTATAACAGGAGATAGAGGACCAATTTTTTATTCACAAGAAAGAATAGGACAAGATGGTAAAATATTTAAGTTATATAAATTTAGATCTATGGTTGAAAATGCAGACGAAAAATTAAATAGTTACTTAGAGCAAAATGAAGAAGCAAGACAAGAATATAAATTACATAAAAAATTAGAAAATGACCCTAGGATAACAAAAATAGGAAAATTTATAAGAAAAACTAGTTTAGACGAATTCCCACAATTTATAAATGTTTTAAAAGGTGAGATGGGATTAGTTGGACCAAGACCATATTTACCAAGAGAAAAAGCAGACATGGGAGAAAAATATCATAAAATAGTTAAATGTAGACCAGGAATAACAGGATATTGGCAAGTTAATGGCCGTTCTAATACAACATTTGAAGAACGTTTAGAAATGGAAAAATATTATTCAGAAAATTATAATATAAAAATGGATATGAACATATTTTTAAAAACATTTAAAGTAGCATTGGTAAATAAAGATGCAAAATAAACAAAAAAAGGATATAAAATTGCATTTATATCCTTTTTTATGTATAATGAAATTAATAATTATTAAAAATGGAGAAAAAACAAATGAGTAAAGAAAAATTAATAGTTGCTCATATTATGGGTAAATGGGTAGGCGGTGGAGTAGAATCTGTTGTAATGAATTACTATCGAAATATAGATAGAGAAAAAATACAATTTGATTTTATTTGTGACGAAGATTCAACAAATATTCCATATGAAGAAATAAAAAAATTAGGTGGTAGAGTAATATTAGTACCACCTTATCAGTGTTTATTTAAATATATAAAAGAATTAAGAAAAGTATTTAAAGAGAATAAATACAAAATAGTTCATTCGCATATTAATACTTTATCGGTATTTCCATTATATGTTGCAAAAAATGTAGGGATTCCAATAAGAATAGCTCATAGTCACTCAACAACAAATAAGAATGAAAAGAAAAAAAATTTAATGAAGCAAATATTGAGACCATTTTCAAAATTATTTGCTACTGATTATTTTTGTTGCTCTGAGCTTGCTGGTAGGTGGCAATTTGGAAATAAAACGTATAATAAAGGAAAAGTATTTTTATTAAACAATGCTATTGATGTATCCAAATTTAAGTATGATAAAAAAATAAGAGAGAGAAAAAGACAAGAATTAGATATAAATAAAGATGCATTAGCTATAGGACATATAGGTAG
>CAOPQH010000021.1 GCA_948505485.1 uncultured Clostridia bacterium | reverse complement strand
ACGTCCTATACACAGGTAGCTTGACGGCTACAAATATATAGTATTTTCTTTGAAGCTCGGGCGATTAGTAATCGCCCGAGCTTCATGAACTATACTCCAAAAAGTAGACTTTTTAAGAATAAAAAGGTATACTAAAAAAGGAGGTATAGTAAATGGATAAAGTTAGAGAAACAGCATTAAAAATTTTATATAAAATAGATAAAGAAAATGCATATTCTAATATTGTTTTAGATGATGAGATAAATAAAAATAGAAGTAAATTAAACGAAAGAGATATTGGGTTAATTTCAGAGATTATTTATGGCACAACAACATGGAAATTAACAATAGATGAGATTATAAAAAAATATTCAAAAATTAAATTAAAAAAATATTCGAAATGGGTTTTAAACATAATAAGAATGGGTATATATCAAATTGTGTTTTTAGATAAAATCCCAAAATCTGCAGCTGTAAATGAAAGTGTTAATTTGTGTAAAAAATATGGAACTAAAAGCTCAGGATTAGTAAATGCAATACTTAGAAAAGTTGAAAGAGATGATTATTTAGAATTTGAAAAAATTGAAAATAGTGCAGAAAAAATTTCCAAAATGTATTCTATGCCAGAATGGATAGTAAAAAGATTAATAAAAGAAAATGGTATATTAAAAGCAGAAGATATATGCAAAAATTCTAACATAAAACCTAAATTAAGTATTAGAGTAAATAAAATAAAAAATACATCAAAAGAATTAATAAAAAGATTAAAGGAGAAAAATATAATTGTAAACAATGGAGATTTAGAAGATTTTTTAATTGTGGAAAAATTAAAAAATTTAAATGATTTAGAAGAATTTAAACAAGGTAAATTTACAGTTCAAGATGAATCAGCAGGTTTAACATCTGTAATTCTTAATCCTCAAAAAGGAGATTATGTATTAGATGCGTGCAGTGCTCCTGGAGGAAAAACAACTTATATAGCAGAATTAATGAATAATAATGGAAGAATTTTAGCATGGGATTTACATGAACATAGAACAAAATTAATTCAAGATAATGCAGAAAGACTAGGGATTGATATTATAACAACAGAAGTTAAAGATGCAACAATATTAGACAAAGATTTAATAGAGAAATTTGATAAAATTTTATTAGATGTACCATGTATGGGATTAGGCGTTATAAAAAGAAAGCCAGATATAAAATGGCATAGAAAAGAAGAAGATATAAAAGAAATATCAAATGTGCAATACAATATACTTGATGTATGTTCAAAGTATCTAAAAAAAGGAGGAAATTTAGTATATTCGACATGTAGTATATTAAAAGAAGAAAATGAGGAAATAATTGAGAAGTTTTTAGAAAATAATCCCAATTTTGAAATTAATGAATATAAAATTGATAATAAATACAATAAATTTATAGAAAAAAATGGATATATAAAAATAAATACCACAGATAAAAATGATGGCTTTTTTATATGTAAAATTCACAAGAAAAAAGCTAATATTACAACTTAATTACAAATACATTACATTTACATTAAATCCATTGACTTTTTAAGAAAAAAAGGTAAAATTATAGCATAGAATTATAAATGTTAAATTCCGCAAAAAATGTAAAAAAAAGACAAAAAAGTAAACTTTATTAGAGTATTATTTAGTAAACATTGTAAATCATATTATTATAAATTTAGTAAGGAGAAAATAATGGCAAGTTGTCTAGGATTATATGTAGAAAGCAATCTAATTAAATATGCAAAAATTTCAAAAGATCATGAAAATGTAAAAATTGACTCTTTCGGAATAAAATTCTATGAAAGTTTTGGAGAAACTCTAAAACAAATTATAGAAGAAACTTCTACTTATAGGACTCCTATAAGTGTTAACTTATCAGAAGAAGCATATACAGACTTTAATATGTTTTCTTTACTTACTAAAAAAGATTTGCAAAGAGCTATAGAAACAGAATTTGAAACAATATGCTCAGATAAAGGAAAAAACCCAAATGATTATGAAAAAAGATATGCCTTAGTAAATAGTACAGAAGATAAAGAAAAAATAAAAGTTATACATGTTAATGCAAGTAAAATGGAACTTAATAAAATATCACAAAATTTTTCAAAATACAGATTAACATCAGTAGCTCCAATATCTATGAGTATAGCAAACATAGCTGAATTAAAACCAAAACAAAATGTAATGATTGTAAACATAGAAGAAAAAACAAGAATTACTACAGTAATTGATGAAAAAATATATGATGTTAAAGTTTTAGAAGAAGGAAGCAAAGAAATATTAGAAAAAATTAATATAAAAGAGGGATCAAGGTCAAAAGCATATGAATCTTGTAAAAACACAACAATATATACATCTAATGCACAAGATTTAGGACAAGATGTAGAAGGACATTTAGAAGATATAATGCCTAGTTTATATAGTATAGTAGGTCAAGTAAGAAAATTAATAAATGAAAGTCCTAATAAAATCGATACATTGTATATAACAGGAACAATAGCAGTTATTAACAATGTTGATTTATATTTTCAAGAATATCTATCTGAAGTAGATTGTAAAATATTAAAACCATATTTTTTACAAAATTCAGTTAAAGAAGTAAATATAAAAGATTATGTAGAAGTAAATTCTGCAATATCTTTGGCGCTACAAGGATTACATGAAGGTATAGAAGGAATGAACTTTAAAAAAGCTAGTTTTTCAGACAAGTTACCAGAATGGCTAGTAGCAAAAGAGAAAAAAGGTGACTCAAAAAATAAAGGTATAACAAATGATTTATTATCAGAATTAGATACTGTAGAAATAAACTTATTAAGAAGCGGAGTTGGGTTATTACTAACAATAATAATATTTTCAGTAATTTCAATATTATTAACAAGGCAAATAAGAGACAAACAAGAAGAAACAGATGAACTCATATTAGATACAAAAACACAAATAGCATCAGTTCAATCAGATACACAAAAAATAAAAGGTAGAACAAATGAATATATCACAATGAGAGAAAACTTAGAGAACTTAAATGATAGAATAAACGATACAAATAGAACTAGAAATGCAATACCTAATTTACTAAACCAAATAATGTATGCAATACCTGAAAATGTACAAATAACTTCTATACAAAATACAACTCAAAAACATATTGTAATAAATGCACAAGCAGAAAAATATGAACAATTAGGATATTTAAAAGCTAAATTAAAAGCAGACAACATATTATTAGATGTAATTTCTAATAGTGGTGTAAAAGAAGGAGATTTAGTAAAAGTTACAATAGAAGGAGATTTGCCATGAGAAAAATATTAATAGTAGTACTAATATGTTTATTACTACTTTTAGGAGGATATATAGTTATAAATAAATTAGAAGTTGGGCCACTAGAAATTTTAGGTATACTAGAAATAAAAAATGAAAATAGTAAATTAGATACTAAAATAGAAGAAGCATCTAAACTTGCAAGTTCAGACTACCAAGCAGAACTTACAAATTTAAACAAAAGTTTAAAAACATTACAAAACGAAAAACAAAGTTATGAAGATTTAGTTGTTTTAAGTAGTAATGACGAAGTAGATGCAGCAGCAAAGTTTGAAAAATACGCAATAGAATACATTTGGACAAAAGTAGGAAATCATGCAACTAGTGAAGGTGTTGTAATGAAGTTAGAAGTAACAAAAGGAAGTAGTAATACACAAGGGTTATATGATTTGAAATTTACAGTAACTGGTAATTATATAGGAATTACAGATTTCATATCAGATATAGAAAATGATGATCGTTTAGGATTTAAAATAGAAGACTTCAAAATGGTTCCAGGAGGAAGTACAGACGACTTAGTAGGAACATTTACATGTAAAGATATTAGTATTGATATCGACGAATCAACATTAACAAGTCAACCAACAGAAGAAGACACAACAAATACAACAAATAATACAACTTCAAGCAATACTACAAATTCAACTAATACAGCTAACACAACAAATACAACCAATACAACAAACGTGACAAGTACAAACACTACAAATACAACAAGATAAAGAAGGAGGATAAAATGGCTAAAAAAGTTATTCGAGAAATTATTATAATGTTACTATTATGTATAGCAGTAATTTTGTTATTTGGAGTAGTATTATATGCATATACACCTGGTAATAAAACAATGCCAGAAAAAGTTTCATATGTAGTACCATCAGACGTAAAAAAAGAATTAGAACAAGGAAATGTAACAGAAAACGAGCAAGTAATATTAACATATGAAATAAATTCAAATGATCTAACAAATTATCAAAGATCAAATGGCTACAATCCAGGAAAACCAAATCCTTTTTCTTCATATCAAGAAGAGGAGGTAAAACAAAACACATCAACTAGTGGAACAACAGGAACAAGTACCTCTGGAACAACAACTTCGCAAGCAACGAGCACAAGTAATAATAGTACAAAATCAAATACAACACAAGGAACTAGTACACCAACATCACAAAGCCAAACAACAACAAACACAAGTCCATATGTAAACAATGACAAAGGAACAAAATAAAACTTTAAAACAAAAGGACGTTAAAATAGATTAGCATATAGTTATATTTATTTTATAAATATATACAAAAGAATATTTTATTAAGGAGGAATTTTTTATGTTAAAACAACAAAAAGGTGTTACATTAGTAGCATTAGTTATCACAATTATAGTATTATTAATATTAGCAGGAGTATCAATTGCAATGTTAACAGGAGACAATGGAGTATTAACAAAAGCAACTGCATCTCAAAAAGCAACTTTAGAATCAGAAGCAAAAGAAAAGGTTTCACTAGCAATGAATACAATAATGGCTAACCATGAAGACCCAACTAGCGCATCAACAGAGCCAACAGAAATTAATGGCGGCAATATAGTAACAGTATTAACAAATGAAAATGTACAGGCTGAAAAAGATACAACTTATACAGGAAACGGCTTTAAAGTGAAAATAACTATAGGAAGTAAAGTAGTTGCAGTAGAAGGATCTCCAGTTGCAGGAAAAACAAATATATATACTTTAGAAGCAAAACTTCAAGGAGATTAAATAATAACATAAATTAGGCATATGCATATATATGTATATGCCTTGATTTCTATAAAACACTATAATGTTAAAATATGAGCTTTTGAAAAAACATATATTTAAGCATTATAATAATTTTTATGTAAGGAGTACACATGAACATAATACTATATATAACATTATTTCTAATAGGATGCATGTTTGGAAGTTTTTACACACTAGCAGTACACAGAATACCTAAAAGAGAAAACATAACTCACAAACATTCATATTGTCCTAAATGTAATCATAAATTAGGTTTTTTAGAACTAATACCAATAATAAGTTACATTTGCCAAAAAGGGAAGTGCAAAAATTGTAAACAAAAGATAAGAGTAAGATATTTAGTATTAGAAGTATTGTCTGGAGTGTTATTTGTATTATTTGCAGTGGCATTAAAGATTGATTTATACAATTTTAATTGGTCAAATGCAGTGTTTTATTTATTTACAATTTTATATTTAACATTAATAATTTTAATTGGTGGTATTGATAAAGAGAATAGAAAAATAGAAAGACCAGTTTTGGCTTATGGAGTGATTATATCTTTAATTTATATTATATATTTATACGTGGTTGAAAAAGCTAATTTGCTTAGGTATGCTATATATTTAGGAACTTTTGTAGTGATTCTTATATTAGATAATGTTACTCTTACTAAATATAGAAAAAACAGTTATTTAAATGGAATTTTAATGTTAATATTCATTATGGCGGTTTTTACAGGAGAGTATATTACAATTAATTCTATAATTGTAGCAACATTGGCAATGGCAATTTATTTATTAATACATAAGATAGTAGATAAAGTGAAAAATACAAAAGATACAGAGAAGATATTAGGAAAAGATATTAGAATAGGATATTTTATATGTATTTCAAATATAATAATATTTTTAATAATGACATTTTTATTAAATAGAACAATGTAAAGGAGTCTACTATGAAGATTAAGAGTGAAAGTGGAGTTACAGGGATTGATATATCTGTTGCGATTATAATTATACTTTTATTTGTAGGGTTAATAACTACATTGATTTATAATTATACACAAAATTCTAAAGAGATAGAGAGAAAGTCAACAGCAACTTATATGATAATAGATATTTTAGAATATGCAAAAAATTCTGGATATGATACTATAGATCAAGAAACTATGAATAACTATATAAACAATCAAGATGAAAATAATAAATTTAATAAACCTGGCTATAAAGTAAATTGTGAGGTTCAAAGTTCAACGGATTTATTTGGACAAGGTGCCGAAGATGTAATGAAAAAAGTAACAGCAAAGGTACAATATAGTGTTAATGGAAAAGAGCAAGCTTTAGATATATTTACAATAATTAAAAATCCGAATTATGTTAGACCATCTGATGATGATGAACAAAAACCATTATGGGATACAGGTAGATAATTGGTAAATATATGTAATTTACAAAAAATCAACAAAAAGTGACAAAATTGTTTTATAATATAATAGAGTATACAAAAGAAAGGAAGAAATAATATGGATGTTAGAAGAAGACAACCAATAGGAGTTGAATTAGTTAGAAGAGGTATTGTAACAGAGGCAGATATAGAAAGGGCATTAGAAATGCAAAGAGAAAATCCTAATAAAAAATTAGGAGATATTTTGTATTCATTAAATGTAGCAAATCCAAAAACATTGATAGAAGCAATTGGGGAAATATTAGGGCAAAAAGGTATATTATTGAAATCATCAGATATAAAAATTAAACCAACAGACTATATTTCATCAGATATTATGAAAAAAAATAAAGTAATACCTTTTGATATTGATGCAGGAAGAATTAAGGTATGCTTTGCAGATGCAACAGCTAACAGAAGTATAGAGAGTGTAAGAATTATATTACTTAACAAAGGTTTAATAATGGATAATTATATTACTTTTGAAAGTGATATAGAAAGAATTATAATGTCATTAGAGGGATCAACAACTTCAGAAAATTTAGATATAACTGGTCAGGGAAATTCAATTACAGAATTGGTAGATAATATTATAAAAACAGGAATGTCAAAAAGAGCAAGTGACATACATATAGAGCCATTACAAGATGTTGTTAGAGTAAGATATAGAATAGATGGTGAATTGTTTACAGCAGCAAATATTGCAAAAGATAAACAATCACAAATAATAGGTAGATTAAAAGCTATATCAAATATGCATCAAGAAAAACAAGAATCGCAAGATGGTAGAATATTACTATATGAAGATTATAATATTCGTGTATCATCACAAAAAAATGTATACGGAGAGAAATTCGTTTTAAGACTTTTAAAGAAAAATTCAGATATTAGAAATATATTTGAATTAGGATTTCCTGGAGATGAAAAAACATTAGACAAAAGCATAAATAAAAGAAATAGTATGACAATTATGGCAGCACCAACAGGAGAAGGAAAGACAACAACATTATATAGTATAATAGATTACTTAAATAGACCAGAAATAAATATTGTAACAATAGAAGACCCTGTTGAAATAAGAATTGATGGATTAAATCAAATTGAAATAGATGCAAAGGTAAGTTTTTCAAATTCTCTAAGAACTGTATTAAGACAAGATCCAGACATAGTATTAGTAGGGGAAGTAAGAGATAAGGAAACTGCAGAAATAGCAGTACAAGCTGGACAAACAGGACATTATGTGTTATCTACAATACATACAACAAATAGTATAGAAGTAATAACAAGATTAAGAAAAATGGGACTATCAGATTATGATATTGCAAGTACATTAGCAACAACAATATCACAAAGATTAGTAAGAAGAATATGTCCACATTGTAAAAAGGAAAGAGAATTCACAGACGAAGAATTAAAAATAATAGAAAACATATCTAAACAATACAATATTGAAATAGATACAAAAGGGGCAAAAACATATGATGCAGTAGGATGTGCTAAATGTAATAATTCTGGATACTATGATAGAATGGGAGTATTTGAAATATTAGACATTACAGATGAAATTAAAGAACTAATTGTAAATGGTGCATCAAGTATTGAAATAAGAAGAAAAGCTTTAGAAGAAGGATATAAACCACTTGTAGTAGATGGAATAAATAAAGTAGTACAAGGACATACAACATTAGAAGAATTAAATAAAAAATTATTAATTTATTAAACAAAAGAGGAGGATTTTTAACATGATAGATATGAATAAAGTTTTAGATATAGCAATGGAGAAAGACGCATCAGATGTGCATTTAATAGCAGGAAACAAGCCAATATTAAGAATTTCAAGAGAGTTAATACAAATAGAAGAAATGGAAGTATTAACACGTGAAGATATGAACGAGGTCTATGACTATTTAGTTATGGGAAATTTAGATCAAGATGAAATATATAGAACAACGAGAAAACTTGACTGTTCACATGAACATAAAGGAATAAGATTAAGAGTAAACATATCATCTTCTGATGATATTCCAACAGCTACATTAAGATTAATAAAAAATGATTTACCATCTTATGAATCATTAGGAGTTCCAGATATAGTAAGAAGAATGACATATCAACCACAAGGATTAATATTGGTAACAGGAAAAACAAACTCTGGAAAAAGTACAACATTAAATGCATTAATAAATTATATAAACGAAAATCAAAATAAAAAAATATTAACATTAGAAAACCCTATAGAGTATAAGCATACATCTAAAAAATCGTTAATAGTACAAAAAGAAATAGGTAAAGGAAAAGATAGCTTAACATTTAGTGATGGTGTAAAAAATTCACTAAGAGAAGATTGCGATATATTAGTAATAGGAGAAATAAGAGATAAAGTAACAATGGAAGCAGCTATAGAAATGGCTGAATCAGGACATTTAGTTATAGGAACATTACATACAAAATCATGTGCAGAAACAATAGATAGAATGATAAACTTCTATGAAGTAAGAGATCAAGCAAGTATAAAATACTTATTATCTGCAGTATTAAAATTAGTAGTATCACAAAGATTATTAAAAGATATAAGTGGAAAATTAGTATTAGTACCAGAAGTTATGGTAGTAGACAATATAATTGGTGGTATAATAAGAAAAGAAAAAATTAGTGTATCAGAAATAGAAGACGCTATACAGAGTAATTTAGAAAAAGGAAGTATAGGTTTAATTAATTCTTTAGCAAAACTTTTTGTAGATGATAGAATAACATTAGATCAAGCAAAAGAACAAATAGAAGAAAAGAATATAGAAACTCTAAATAGAACAATAATGCAAATGAAAATAAAAAAAGACGGAAAAGGAAATATGATGGGAAATAACCTTGGTGGTTTTTAATATAAGGTAACAAAAAAGGAGGTCTTATAAATGCCAATTTACTATTATAAAGCTGTAACACATAATGGTAATGTAGTAAGCAATAGAGTAGAAGAAGCGAGTAGAATGACATTAATAAAAAAGTTAAAAAATAACAATTACATACCAATAACAATAGTACAAACAGCATACAAATCTAAACAAAAGAAAACCAAAAAGAAAAATGTTACAAGTATAGATGAAATAATGAAAAATGTAAATACAACTGAAGTTGGTAGAAATAAGGCAAAAATTCAAACTACCAGAGAAAAAATAAACTTGTATTTTGCAAAAGCAGAAAAAATAACAAAAAGAGACTTGGTAATATTTACACAAAACTTTTATTTATTGAAAAAAGCCAATTTCAATAATATACATGCATTGGCTACAATAATACAAAGTACAGAAAATATCACTTTAAAAGGTGTATTAGAAGATATACTTGCAGGAGTTGAAGCTGGTGAGAATATGTATACAACAATGGAATATTATTCAAACATATTCCCGTACATATACATAAACATGATAAAAGTAGGAGAACTTTCTGGATCACTTACAAATTCTTTACAACAAGCAGTAAAATATTTAGATGATAACGAAAGAGTAAATAAAAAACTAAGAAGTATATTGGTGCCTAATTTGGTACAATTTGTATTATTACTTGTAATGTTATTTGTAGGAACATTATTTGCAATACCATCAATACAAAAGGTATTTGATCAGTTAGGAACAAAAGATTCATTACCATGGATAACATTGTGGTTTCAAGGTGTAATAAATACATTAATGCAGTATTGGTATATTCCAACACTTATTATAGTAGGTGCAATAGGTGCATTAATATCATATATAAATACGCCTAAAGGTAAATATAATTTTGATTACTTTAAATATAAAATGCCTATATTTGGTAAGTTAATATTTGGACTAGATTTTTCAAGATTAATGAAAGCAATGTTGCTTAATTTACAAAATGGGATGAGAATTCAAGATTCATTAGAGGTAAGTAAAAACGTAGTAAAAAATTACGTAATGTTGTCTATTATAGAAACATCAATAAACAATACATTGATGGGTGCTTCTTGGATTGAGCCGTTTGAAAATTCTAATTTGGCATCACCAATGATAACAGAGATGTTAAAGATAGGTATGCAAACAGATTTGTCAGAGATGATGGAGAAATTAGTTGAGTATATGGATATAGATATAGATAATACATTAGATAATATAATGAAGACATTACCACAGGTTGTGTATATAATTGTTGGTATTGTGCTTATATTCTTTGTAGTTGTAGTATTGGTACCTTGTGTACAAGTATATATGGGTAACTTCTTGTTCTCAGCATATGGGGTTTAAGTGTGTGTTAATAAAAGCGAGTTATATACTTGCTTTTATTGCTTTAAGAGTTGTATTTATTCTAACACCACCGCCAAGCTACCTGTGTATAGGACGTTTTCGCTTTCGTCAAGCTCAAGCGAAAAGTGCTATACACACGCGTGGCTTCTCTACAATTTTAAAAAGGAAATATTTTATAGTTTTATAAAGAAAGGATTTTAATATGAAGATAGGAATTGATTTAGGTGGAAGTCATATTGCAATTGGTGTAATTAATAATGATGGAAAGATTTTAGAAAAAGAGGAGAGAAGAATATTACAAAAGGAAAAGCGTAATGTGAAGGAAATTGTTAAATTGTATATAACGGAACATACAGAGGAATTTTTAAAAAAGTATAAGATAAAAGAAATGGGAATTGCTATACCGGGAACGGTAACAAAGGATACTATTTTAAAATCCGTTAATTTAAATATTGAAAATTATAATATTGTAGATGATTTAAAAGAGAAGATTAATTTGCCTATAAAAATAAGAAATGATGCTAAATGTGCAGCGTTAGCAGAACATAAATATGGTTGTATAAGTAAAAGTGAAAATGCACTTTTTTTAACTTTGGGAACTGGTATTGGTGGAGCAGTAATTTATAATAATGATTTACTAGAGGCAAAAGAAGTTCCTGGTTTTGAAGTGGGGCATATGGTTATAGAGAAGGATGGTAAATTATGCAAATGTGGAAATAAGGGTTGTTTTGAGGCATATTCAAGTATGAAGGTTTTAAAAAATAATTTAAGAGATGCATTAGGAGTAGACCAAAGTACAAGGGGAGAAGAATTATTACAAATGTTAAGAGAAAAGGGAGAAGAAGAACCTTTTAAAAGTATAGTTGATACTTATGTAGAATATTTAGCAATAGGAATATCAAATTTAATAAATATATTTGAGCCTAGCATAATTGGAATAGGAGGAAGTTTTGTATACTTTGAAGATGTGCTATTAGAAAAATTAAAAGATAGAATAATAAAATTAAATTTACTATTTAACAAAAGAGAAAATGTGAAAATATATACAGCATTATTAGGAAATGATGCTGGTATAATAGGAAGTGTGTTGTAGTATATGGCACACGAACAAATTCACGGAAAGCCAAAGAGTAAAATTAAAATTATGCTAATATTAAGGCTTTCCGCTTTGTTCTATTACTTGACTTTATATAAAAATAATAGTATAATAACGCTAGTGATTGCCAATAGGGCATAAAAGAGATTTTGTTTTTATGTATTAAATTACGAGAAAAGAGAATAATTAAATTGAGCGGAAATTTATAAAAATATTAGAATTTATACATAGTTTAAGTGAATTTATGTATAAGTGTTTTTTTGTGATATTTATAATTGTACAAAGATGAAAATAAAATTAATATTTATAAAAAGGAAGGAGATTTTATGGCAGAAGAAAAATCAAATGTAGAAGAAGGGAAAAAAGCAACTACCCAAAGGAGACAAGGGGGGCAAAAAAGACCATATGTAAAAAAGAATGAAAATGCAAAAACAGATAGAAAAGAAAGAAAAACAGAAACTAAAACTACAAGTAAAACAGCTACTGCAAGAAGAACAAGAAAAAAGGAAACAACTGAAAAAAATAGAAAAACAGATATGGTAGAAAGAAAAACAAGAAAAGTAAAAGATAATAGTATATTTAAAAAAGGAAGTTTAAAAATAATACCATTAGGAGGATTGCATGAAGTAGGAAAAAATATAACTGTTTTTGAATATGAAAATGAAATTATAGTTGTAGATTGTGGATTATGCTTTCCAGAAGATGACATGTTGGGAATAGATTTAGTTATACCTGATATTTCATATTTAGTAAAAAATAAAGAAAAAATAAAAGGGTTAATAATAACACATGGTCATGAGGATCATATAGGAGCTATACCATATTTATTAAAACAAATTAATATTCCAATTTATGCTACTAAATTAACAGTTGGATTAATATCAAATAAATTGGAAGAACATAAATTATTAAGAAGTACAAAATTAAATATTATCAATCAAGGAGACACAATAAAATTAGGAAGTAAATTTGAAGTTGAATTTATTAGAAGTTCTCATAGTATTCCAGATTCAGTAATGCTAGCAATCACTACACCAGTAGGTACAATTTTGCATACAGGAGATTTTAAAGTAGATTATACACCAATAGATGGACAATTAATGGATTTAGGAAGAATAGCAGAATTAGGAAGAAAAGGAATATTAGCATTAATGTCTGATAGTACAAATGCAGAGAGAAAAGGATTTACAATGTCTGAAAGTACAGTTGGAGAAGTATTTGATAAATTATTCTTACATTGTACAAAAAGAATTGTTGTAGCAACATTTGCATCTAATGTACACAGAGTACAACAAATTATAAATTGTGCAGTAAAATATGGTAGAAAAATTGCTGTATGTGGAAGAAGTATGATTAATATGATAAATACAGCAATGGAGTTAGGTTATATTGATTGTCCTAAAGATATATTCATAGATATAGATATGATGGGAACATATAATGACGAACAATTAGTAATTATAACAACAGGTAGTCAAGGTGAACCAATGTCGGCTTTAACAAGAATGGCATCAGGAGAACACAGAAAAGTAAAAATTACACCAAATGATTTAATTATTATATCAGCTACACCAATACCAGGAAATGAAAAATACGTATCAAAAGTTATAGATGATTTAATGCAAATAGGAGCAGAAGTTGTATATAGTTCATTAGAAGCAATACATGTTTCAGGACATGCATGTCAAGAGGAACAAAAATTAATATTTGCTTTAGCAAGACCACAATATTTCATACCAGTTCATGGAGAATATAGACAATTAATGGCTCATAGCGAAACTGCTCAACAAATGGGTATTCCTAAGAAAAATATAGTAATGATGTCTAATGGTAGAGTATTAGAAATAAATGAAGATATAGCAAAAGTATCAGGAAGCGTTCCTAGTGGAAGAGTATTAGTAGATGGTCTAGGAGTAGGAGATGTAGGAAATATTGTTTTAAGAGATAGACAACACCTTTCACAAGATGGACTAATAGTAATAGTTCTTACTATGGATTCAAATACAGGAGAAGTAGTAGCAGGTCCAGATGTAATATCAAGAGGATTTGTATATGTAAGAGAATCAGAAAATCTAATGGACGATGTTAAATCAGTTGTTAGACATGAAATAAGGAAATGCGAAGAAAGAGGAATACGTGATTGGTCAACAATAAAAACAACAGCAAAAGATACATTAAGAGATTATATTTTTATGAAAACAAAAAGAAACCCAATGATTATCCCAATTATAATGGAAGTATAGCTGAAACCCTTGAAACCAACGAGTTTGTGAGTTGGGATATACGTTCTAGTTATAATTTTGTCATAACTCATCAAGTTTATAAAGGTTTTTAAATCGAAAAAATTACAAAAAAATGTTTTGTTTGCTTGTATTTTATAAATAAATATAGTATAGTAAGGTTCATAGGAAATGATGAAAAGCAGATGTGGTTTTGCCACCTAAATTACGAATCTTCGTAGGAAGGGTGGTGATGTTTGGGTTAATAAGCAACTACATAAATAAAAAAAGCTCACATCTGTAAAATTGACGATTTAGATGTGAGTTTTTCTATCTATATCGGCAAAACCACGTTTGTGGATTTGTCATTTCCTATATTTATTATAAACTATTTGTAAGTAAAAAGTCAAGAAGTTAAAAAATATTAATTGAGGAGAATAATTATGGATTATAAAGATTTAGCAAATTTAATATTTCCAAATACAAAAGAAATAAAATATTATGAAGAAAAATATCCCAAAAGAGATTTAAAAGAAGGTGCAATTGTTACAAGATTTGCACCAAGCCCAACAGGATTTGTACATATAGGAGGAATATATCAAACTCTAATAGCACAAAAATTAACGAAACAAACAGAAGGTGTATTCTTTTTAAGAATAGAAGATACAGATCAAAAAAGAGAAATAGAAAAAGCTGTAGATGGAATAATAGATTCACTTAATGATTTTGATTTAACTCCTGATGAAGGTATGATTTCAGGAGAAGAGCAAAAAGGCAATTACGGTCCATATAAGCAATCATTAAGAAAAGAAATATATCAAGCATATGCTAAATACTTAATAGAACAAGGTAAAGCATATCCTTGTTTTTGTACACAAGAAGAATTAGATGAAATGAGAAGAAAACAAGAAAATGCAAAAATAAGACCAGGATATTATGGAGTATGGGCTAAATGTAGACATTTAACAGTTGAAGAAATGATAGAAAAAATAAAAGCAGGAGAAAACTATATTATAAGATTTAAATCACCAGGAAGAGAAGACAAAAAAATAAAGCATAAAGATGTAATAAAAGGTAATGTAGAGTTTCCAGAGCATGATCAAGATATAGTTATAATAAAAGCAGATGGACTTCCAACATACCATTTTGCACACGTTGTAGATGATCACTTAATGAGAACAACACACGTAATACGTGGAGACGAATGGTTATCATCAGTTCCACTTCATTTACAGTTATTTTATGAATTAGGATTTAAAGCACCTAAATATGCACATATAGCACCAATAATGAAAAATGATAATGGAAATAAGCGTAAATTAAGTAAAAGAAAAGATAAAGAAGCAGCCGTATCATATTATTCAGAAATAGGAATTCCAGAAAAAGCTGTAAAAGAATATTTATTAAATATAGCAAATTCTAATTTTGAAAATTGGAGAAGAGCAAATCCAGATAAAGATATGAATGAATTTGAATTACAACTAAACAAAATGAGTGTAAGTGGAGCGTTATTTGATATAGTAAAATTACTTGATGTAGGTAAAATTGTAATATCAAAAATGACAGCAGAAGAAGTATACAAAAAGGCTTTAGATTGGGCAAACGAATATGATAAAGAATTAGTTAATATACTTTCAGATAAAGAATATTCTTTAAAAGTGCTAGGAATAGAAAGAGGAAATAAAAAGCCAAGAAAAGATATAGCAAAATGGTCAGATGTTAAAGAAAGTATAGAATATATGTATGATGATATTTTTTATAATAAAAACCAAAATTATGAATATCAAGTTATAAATGATAAAGAAGATATAAAGAAAATATTAAATTTATACATAGAAAAATATTATAATGAAAATGATGATAAACAAACTTGGTTTGATAAAATAAAAGAATTAGCAGGAGAGATGGGATATGCAAAAGAAGTAAAAGAGTTCAAAGCAAATCCAGATAAATATAAAGCACATGTAGGAGATGTAAGCACAGTGCTAAGAGTTGCTCTAACTGCAAGAACAAACACACCAGATATGTATGAAATTATGCAGATTTTAGGAAAAGAAAAAATAGAAAAAAGATTTAAAAAATCAATAGAAAGGATGTAAAAATATGGATGGAAAAATATTAGTACTATGTGATGAGGATGTAACATTAGATGAATATGGAAATAGAATAGGAGAAGATGAGCATAAAAATATTATTAGCTGTTTAGAATTAGATTTACCTGAACAAACAGAAAATGTTAAAAACAATGCTATATATTTTGTTGATTGGAAAACATTTATGCCAGAAGATTTATCATATTTAGTTTCAGTTGAAAGAGTTGGTACTGGTCAAGATCAAGAAAATAAAGAACAAGTATTGCTTAAAGCATTAGAAGCAAAGAGCCTTATGGAAAAGTCGTATGTAGACTCATTAGAGACGTCTCCAAGAATAGATTATCCACACGTAGCAATGAATAATTATTTTAACAGATTTACAAATTTATTAGAACAAAATAGAATTTCAAGAGTTTTACCATGTCATGCCAAAAAAACAGATGAATCACAAATACTAGCTAGAAGAAAAGTATTAACATCATGGGATTATAGAAATAAAACATTTTTAGAGGCTAATGGAAATTGTATAACAAAAGCAGTAGAAACAACAGTATTAAGTGAAATGAGATATGATAACTTTGCAGAAATATATAATAGAGCACATGATGAAGCATTTAAAACAATAGGATTTCCTGAATTTGCAAACATGGGTGATACAAATGATGAAAGATAAATATAATATAGGAGATATTGTTCAAACTAAAAAACAGCATCCATGTGGAAGTAAAATATGGGAAATAACTAGGATAGGCGTAGATTTTAAATTAAAGTGCCAAGGTTGTGGACATATAGTTATTTTAGAAAGACAAAAAGCATTAAAGGCTATAACAAAAAAGATAGAAAAGTAAAACTTTTCTATCTTTTTTATA
>CAOPQH010000020.1 GCA_948505485.1 uncultured Clostridia bacterium | reverse complement strand
TTTTATCATCAGATACTAAAACTACATTATCAAATGTAACTTTTTTTCCTTCTTCTGCATCTAATTTTTCAAAAAATACTACGTCTCCTTCTGTAACTTTGTATTGTTTTCCACAGCTTTCGATTATTGCGTACATTATAAATGCACCTCCCTTATTTGTATACTCGCTAATCCTTAAAAAAGGTAGACAAACTTAATTGACTTTTATGTACCTTGACTAAGCGGATTACAGTTATTTATTCTACCATAGTGACAATTATTTGTCAATAAAATTTGATAATTATTTTAATAATTCTTTCCATTTCACCAGTTAGCTTGACACTATAAAACAAAGCTCGGGCGATTACTAATCGCCCCTACATTTCTCTACTATTCTAATTTATCGTTATATTTTGTTGAAAATATATATTTATAACTGTAGATAAGTCACGCGTGTCAATAGTGTTTTTCTTTAATATTGTAGAGAAGCCACGCGTGGTGATAGCACTTTTCGTTTGAGCCTGCGAAAACGAAAACGTCCTATCACCAGGTAGCTTGGCGGTCATATAATTATAAGTTTAGTTATATCTATTAATTGCTACATAAACTTATTATATCTTCTGCAGTTATTTTAAAATATTTCATAAGTTCTTCTGCTTTACCAGATCTTCCAAATGTATCATTTATTCCTAATTTAATAAGTTTTGTTGGATATTTTTCTATTAATACTTCTGATATTGCAGTTCCAAGTCCTCCTATAATATTATGATCTTCTATAGAAATTAATTTTTTAGTTTCTTTTGCACATTTTATTATTGTTTCTTTATCTATTGGCTTTATTGTGTGAATATCAACTACTCTTATATGTATATTTTGTTTTTCTAATTCTTCTTTTGCTTTTATTGCTTCTGATACTGTAACACCTGTTGCAAAAATTGTTGCGTCTGTTCCTTCTCCTATTTGAACTGCTTTTCCTATTTCAAATTTTTGATTTTTATCATATATTCCAGGAACTGCTAATCTTCCTAATCTCAAATATACAGGTCCATCTATTTTTGATATTTCTCTTACTGCCCACTTTGTCTGAATATCATCTGAGGTAGAAATCACTGTCATATTAGGCAATGTTCTCATCATAGAAATGTCTTCTATCATTTGATGTGTTGCTCCATCTTCTCCTACTGTAACTCCTGCATGTGTTGCACATATTTTTACATTTAATTTTGGATAACAGATGCTATTTCTTATTTGGTCATATGCTCTTCCAGCTGCAAACATGGCAAATGTACTTGCAAACGGTATTTTACCACAAGTCGCCATACCTGCTACAGTAGATATCATATTTTGTTCTGCTATTCCCATATCAAAAAATCTCTCTGGGAATTCTTTAGCAAATATTCTCGTCTTCGTCGCTTCTGCTAAGTCTGCATCTAGCACAACTATATTTTCATTTTCTTTTCCAAGTTCTAACAAAGCTTCTCCATAACTTTGTCTTGGTGCTTTCTTCTCTTGTTCCATTTTTACCTCCATTTTTAAAGTTGGAAATTAGAGTCAAATCCTAACTTCCAACTTCCTAATTCTAATATCTAACCTCTAACTTCTAATTTCTAACTTAATTCTTCAATTGCTATTTTGTATTGTTCTTCATTTGGGGCTTTTCCATGCCATTCTACTTTATTTTCCATAAAAGACACTCCTTTTCCTTTTAACGTTTTAGCAATTATACAAGTAGGTCTATCTTTTACTTTTTTAGCTTTATCTAAAGCTGATAATATTTCTTTAATATCATTGCCATCAATACAAATAACTTCAAATCCAAAGCTTTTAAATTTTTCATTTATTGGGTATGAACTCATTACATTTTCTATTGTTCCATCTATCTGTAAATTATTATTATCTATAATTACACATAAATTATCAAGTTTATATTTACATGATGCCATTGCAGCTTCCCAAACTTGACCTTCTTCTATTTCTCCATCTCCTAATATTGTATAAACTCTATAATTTTTGTTGTTCAATTTGCCTGCTATTGCCATTCCATTTGCTACAGACAAACCTTGTCCTAAAGATCCTGTTGACATATCAACTCCTGGTATTTTTTTCATATCAGGATGTCCTTGTAGATTACTTTCAATGTTTCTAAAATTTTTTATTTCAGCTATATCAAAAAATCCTTTTTGAGCTAGTGTACTATATAATGCAGGTGAGCAATGTCCTTTTGACAAAACAAATCTATCTCTATCTTCCCATGTTGGATTTTTAGGGTCAATATTTAATTCTCTAAAGTATAATACTGCCATTATATCTGCTATTGAAAGCGATCCTCCTGGATGACCCGATTTAGCATTATAAACAGCTTCTATTATTCCTTTACGAATTTCTTTTGCTTTTTTAGCTAATTCTTCTATACTATTTACTTCCAATTTTCTTTTTCTCCTTTGTTAGAATTTATAAATAACCTTTTTTGACTATGCAAAGAATTTTTTAAATTCCTCTTCTGAGATTTTTTCTTTTTCGATTAAAACTTCTGCTATTTTATCAAGTTTATCCATGTTTTGTTTTAATATTGTTTGTGCATCATTATATGCAGTATCTATCATTTTCTTAACCTCTTGACCCACATAATCTTCCATGTTGTCTCCAAACATTTGCATTCCTGTTGGAGAATCATTATCTTTTAAAGAAATAGGTCCTATTCTATCATTCATGCCATATACAGTAATCATATCTCTTGCGATTTGTGTTGCTACTTCTAAATCATTACTTGCACCTGTAGAAATATCATTTAATGCAATTTTTTCTGCTGCTCTTCCACCTAATAAAGCAATTAATTTTTCTTCCATCTCTGTTTTAGATATATAAAACTTATCTTCATTAGATTTATACATTGTGTATCCTCCAGCCATTCCTCTTGGAATGATTGAAACTTCTTTAACATCAGTCTGTGTAGGTAAAAATTGACTAACTACAGCATGTCCAGCTTCGTGATAAGCAGTTAACTTTTTGTCTTTTTCTGAAATTACTCTACTATGCTTTTCTATTCCAACTGTT
The DNA here is from genome assembly GCA_948505485.1 of uncultured Clostridia bacterium. Taxonomy (GTDB): domain Bacteria; phylum Bacillota; class Clostridia; order TANB77; family CAG-508; genus CAG-269. Next base: position 14,780 of record CAOPQH010000020.1, on the reverse strand, counting down.
ACTTTCTTTACAGCCTCATCTATATCTTGATTTGTTATTTTTTCATGCTTCTTTTTAGTTGCAAGTATTGCGGCTTCATTTAAGATATTAGCTAATTCTGCACCTGTAAACCCTGCAGTATCTTCTGCAATACTTTCAAAAGAAACTTCATCTGCTAATTTCATTTCTTTTGCATGTATTTTTAAAATTTCTTCTCTTCCTTTTAAATCAGGAGATCCTATTGTTACTTGTCTATCAAATCTTCCTGGTCTTAATAATGCTTTATCTAACATTTCTGGCCTATTCGTTGCTGCAAGTACTATTATCGTTTCTTCTGATGAAAATCCATCCATTTCTACTAATAGCTGATTTAATGTTTGATTATTTTCAGATTCTGCACCACTATTTGTAGTTCTTCTAGAGCCTATTGCATCTATTTCATCAATAAACACTATACATGGTGCTAATTTTCTCGCTTTGTCAAACAATTTTCTAACACGTGAGGCTCCTAGCCCTGCAAACATTTCTATAAATTCTGATCCACTCATTGATATAAAAGGAACATTTGCCTCTCCTGCTATAGCTTTAGCAATCAGTGTTTTACCTGTTCCTGGTTTTCCATATAGCAATACACCTTTTGGTATTTTTGCTCCCATTTTAGTATATTCTTCTGGTTGTTTTAAAAAGTCAACAATTTCAATTAACTCATCTTTTTCTTCTTCTAATCCAGCTACATCATTAAAACTAACTTTAGTTTTTCTTTCTGTTTCTTCATATACCTCTCCTTTATCTCCTAAACCTTGCATTTTAAATATCATAACAAATAATGCAATCATGATTATTGTAGGAAATAAAGAAAACAATGTTTCAGGTATTTTAGCCCAAACATTTTGTGGCTTTTGTATTAATTCTATTTCATTTCCTTCTGCTACTTTTTGTTGTACTAATTCAATAAAAGCTTGTGTATTTGGAACTATAGACTTCTTTTCTTCTTCATTATTTTTTACTTTGACTTTTATTGATGTACTATTAACTGTCATTTCTATTTTTTCTATATTTCCATATGATATTTCTTTGATTAAATCTGTATATGCTATTTCTTTATCTTCTTTATTTTTATTATTTTGCATAGCAAAATAAGTTGCAACTGCAATTATAATAGCTAATATTATTGTTAATATTACAGTTGATAGTAGCATTTTATTTTTTGGGTTTTTCTTACTCATTATTAACTTCCTTTCATATTGCTTTATTATATTTAAGCATTTAATCCTTCTGGCTCTTCTCCATCTTTCTTATTATCTTGATTTTTCTTGTCTTCTTTTTTATCTTCCTTTTTATCATCTTTTTTTGACTTCTCTTTTTCTTCTTTATTTTCTTTTGCTTCATATTCTTCTTTATTTTCACTTTGTGCTTTAATAATTTTTATTAATTCTGCCTGTTTTTTTATAAATTCTGATTTTATTATAAATATAGCAGCAGCTAAGTAAATATATGCTACAGAAGTATACATTACTTGGAAGTAAGTAATTTTAAATCCTGTAAACATGTTTAATACAACATAAATAACATTTAATATTGTTGATAATGTCAGTGCATATATTGCCATATTATATATAGCAACAAATTTCATTTTTAATTTTGCAATTAATGCTGTTAAATATCCTAAAAGTGAAAGCAATAATGTATCCATTAATATTGAAACTGTATACATTATAAAAGCATATATAAATATTACTACACAGAATGAAAAGTAAAATGATAATATCTCTTGTCCTTTTGCAAAATCAATTATATTTTGCTTATTAAATTCTGTAATATTACTTCCTGAAGAATCAAAAACATCTTTATAATTATAAGTTATTTCTCCATTAGCTACTAAATTTTTCAAAACAAATTTATCTTTTAATATTATTATCCCTTGCTCTTCTTTTGATATGCTATTTATATATTGATTAATTTCCTCTTTGTTATCTGTTTTAGTATTAACAATCACTTTACCTAATATTTCTACTTTTTCTAATTTTACTGTTTCGTCACTGTCAACTGTTAAAATACCATCTTTATAACTAAAATTTGGAAAATCTTTTTCTAAATAATTTATACCATTATTTACATTTTGTGATAATTGCACAGTTATAGCAATTGCAACTATTATAGCAAATATAGACATTATTTTTAATAAATATATTAATGCTCTTCCAACACCTTCTGCAGCCATTTCTGGGTATTTTTCAAATTTAAATATTGAAAAATATATTTTCTTAAAAAATCCTGGTCTTTTATACTCATTATTTACTTTATTAACATTTGAACTGTTTTCTTTATCTTGGTTTGACATTATACAAACTCCCTTCTAATTGTACTATCTACATACATTGGACTAACATTAAACTTTGCTTCATCATTTATATTAATATCTTTTCCAGTAATATCTGCAACAACATTATACATACCTATTCTGCCTAAAATTTTACATTTTTGTCCATTTATTTCTACTTCTAGCTGTTGTTTTTTTAAAGCATCTTTTGTATCTCTTACAATGTATCTTAATTTATCAATAGGTCTAAACATATCTCTATCTACCTTTACATTAAAACCATCTGCATATCCACAAGGAATTATTGCAACTTTTGTCTCTTTTTTAGTTTTAAAAGAATTTGAATATCCTATATTATAACCTTTTGGCAAATCCTTTATTTCTGATACATTTGATTTTAAATAACCAATTTTTTTAAGTCCTGTTTTATTAGGTATAGCAAGCCTACCTAATAAAGCCGATCCAACTCTAACCGCATTTAGATGCATACTTGGAAACTTTATAAAAGCTGATGAATTACAAATATGCAACATTCCTGTTTTTATTTTGTTTTTTTGCAATTTTTCTATACAATCAATAAACCTATCAAATTGTTTTTTTGTATATTCATCTTTTTTATAAAAAGCTATTGAAAAATGCGAAAAAGTTCCTTCTATTTTTAAATTATTCCATGATTTTATATATTCTATTAATGTATCAATTTCATTATATAAAAATCCATATCTTCCAAAACCTGTATCTATTTTTAAGTGGATTGGTATTTTTTTATTAAGCTTTTTAGCAATTTTTTCCGCTACATTTCCTGCCTCTTCTGATCCGATTGTTAAAACTATTTCATTTTCTATTAATTTTTCTACTTCACTTTTTATAGCTGTTGAAGAAAGCATTATTATTTTTTCTTTTATTCCATTTTTTCTTAGTTCTAATGCTTCCTCTACTGTAGATACTGCAAAAAAATCTAATCCTTGGTCAATTAAAAACTTTGTGTATTCTACAAGTCCTAACCCATATCCATTGCCTTTTACAACTGCAATTATTTTTAGTTTGTTTCCTTGATCATCTGGAATATTTACGTTTGATAATTTTTTTATTATTTTTACATTGTTTTTTAAATCTTTTCTATCTATTACTAAAGACTTCAATTTGTTACTCCATTTTCAAATTTTATTTTTTTCTTAATTTTGTTTTTAATGCTCTTAAATTTCTAAATGTTTTTTCAGAAAATTTATACAATTTATATCTTAATGGTTTAAAAGGTATATATAATTCTCCAATAAATTCTGTAAATTCTGCTCCAAATCCTTTTTTAAATCTATATAGTCCATATTGTGGATGGCTCTCGTCTACAACGCCTGATACTCCTCTTAAATCATATATATCACTTTTATTATTTATTGCAATTTTTATCATTTCCCATTGAAGTAAATAATTTGGCATCAAATTTCTATGTTTATTACTACTTGCACCATACAAATACCATGTTTTATTACCATACATTATTGGTATTACTCCTGAAATAGGTTGTCCTTCATAATAAGCCATTAATAATTTCATATGAGTTGGTGCTAATTCATCATACATTTTTTCAAAATATTCTAATGGTCTTATAATAAATCCATCTCTTGAACCTGTTTCTATCATTATTTTATGAAAGTCTTTTAAATCTTCTCTAGTGCCTTCTTTTATTGTAACTCCTTTTCTTGTAGCTAAACGCACATTATATCTAGTTTTTTGATGAAATCCTGCAAAAATTTCATCTTCTGTTTTATTTTTTACATCTAATCTAAAAACATATCTAGGTTGTATTTCTTCTCTAAAATTTTTAGCGTCATCTTTTATTTTATATCCTAATTCTACTATTAAATCCCTAAAAACTTGATCATCACTTTTTATGTCTGGCTCTATTTTTAATACAATTGCATTATATTTTTTAGCAAGTTGTTTTGCTCCTTCTGTTAATTGTTTTAACACAGAAATATCATGTATATCACAAACAGGACCTCTTGATGAATACATTAAGTTACCAAAAATTGGTATCTTCCTAATCAAAACGCTCAATGACCCTATAATGTTTCCATCTTCATCTTCTGCAAGTATAATTTCATTTTTCCAGTTAGACTTTACTTTTGCCCATTCTAGTGACTGTTGAAAATTACATCTTTCATGATTTTCTAAAAATTCTTTGTATTTGTTTTTCGACTCCTCATCATCTACAAATCTCATAATTAATATACATTCCTCCTAAATTATTATTAACGCTAATGTAAGATTTTACACTAAATATGTTTATATTCCTCCTTATTCTATATATTTTTAAAAAATAAGTCAAGTAATTTATAAGATTTCTGTATTAAATATATTTATATTATTTTATTATATTTAAATAAACTTTAAAATTTTAAAAACGATAAAGAGAGCTATATTAACTAAGCTCTCCTTATCATTTTTGCTTATTCGCTTTTTTCTTTTTCAACTGGACAATACACTGTATACATTTTTTTGTCCTCATACAGCACCGAAATAAGCACATCATCTCCTTCATGGCAATGTACAGATAGAACATATCCGCTATTGTCGATTTTGGGATATACGTATTCATCAATGTCGTGTCTTACATCATACAGAATTTTTGTATATACATCTTTTGTTACTCTTATGCTAGAGATTTTCTTTCTGTTTTTGCATGAAACCGTAATATTAACACAATCAATAAAAAATCTCTCGTATTCTAACTGCTGCACATTTTCTTGGGCCGCCTCCATTGTTGAGTACAATGGAAGTTTTACATATTTTCCATCAACCTCCGCAGATACCGTAACATCCGGAAGGTTTTGAAGTTCGTCATACAGTTCTTCTAATTGATTATACTTTCCTCTTATGTAGTTAAAATTTTCTCTTAATTGACTGTATTCTATATTTAAGAGTTGATTATAACAATCTTCAATTTCTTTCTTCTGTATTAACGTGTGACGTAATGCTATGCTTAAGCCACCTACTAGTATACTTAAGCCACCTACTACCACTATTACTAACAAAAGTTGTAATATAATAATTTTTTTCTTTTTCTTCCGTTTTGCTATTCTTTTATTCTCCTTTGTTTTTTTGTCCTCTGCCATGCTTTTATGCTCCTTTCGTTTTTCATATAGCATTAATACTGCTATAAAATGTAGCGAATTATATTTATTATCGCTATAAACTTCAAGTAACTTTTCCTATTGTAGCAAATTTCTACCCAAAATCAATTATGTAAATTACTTTTTCTTTTATTATATTGCTTCATTGACAGTTATAATTCATGGCTATACTCAAATTAACTAGAAATAATATATAAAAATTAAATCGGCTGTGAATTGTAACAATTGACAATTAATCAAATTTTAAATATACTACATATATGGAACTTAAGTATATTATACAGTCTTCAGACATTTTTTTTTCAGTTAAAAATGTATTAAAATCATATTTTCAAATATCTGATAGACTTTTATTAAGATTAAAAAATAATAATAGAATATTGTTAAATGGTTCGTCTGTATTTATAGATTTTCCCGTAAAAACTAATGATATAGTTAGTATAAATTTAGATTTTGAAGAAGATAATTCTAATATAGTGCCTAAAGAAATGAAATTAAATATAATTTATGAAGATGATGCTTTTTTAATATTGTCTAAACCTAGCAATATTGCAATACACCCATCGCAATTACATTACGATAATAGCTTATCAAATGGTGTGAAATTTTATTTTGACAGTATAAATTTAAAAAAGAAAATAAGACCTGTTAATAGATTAGATAGAGATACTTCTGGCATAGTTATTTTTGCTAAAAATGAATATGTTCAAGAATTTTTAGCTAAACAAATGAATAATAAAACTTTTAATAAAGAATATATTGGAATTGTTGAAGGAATTTTAAGCAAAAAAATAGGAACAATAAATGCTCCTATTTCTAGAAAAGAAAATAGTATTATAGAAAGATGTATAGATGAAAAAGGAAATCACTCTATCACTCATTATGAAGTAATAAACGAAATAGATAATAAATTCTCTGTGATTAATTTTAAATCAGAAACCGGAAGAACTCATCAAATTAGAGTACATTGTAATTATATTGGTCATCCAATTTTAGGAGATACTTTATATGGTAATGCTTCTACCTATATATCTAGACAAGCTCTACATTGTTACAAAATGGGATTTGTTCATCCTATTACCAGAAAATATATTGAATTCGTAGATGAATTACCTAATGATATGAACAAAATCTTCTAAAGAAAGTTACCCCACTGTGATAACTTTACAATAATATAAAAAAAGTAGGCTATTTTATTGTTTACTAAAAACAGTCTACTTTTTTAATGTTCATCTTATATAAAATTCTTTTATTTTATATCTTTATACTTATTATAATTTCTCAATACCATTATGCTAAATATTATTAATATTATAATTACCGATATTATAGCTATGCTTATTCCTGTATATGGTAATATAGTTTTTGCTGTTGTTGAATCTGCATTTTTAGCATTACTATTTGAACTTGCTTTTGTTCCACTTGATGTATTATTTTTATTATTAGAGTTATTTGTATTAGTCTTTTTATCTTGTGATGTTTTGTCCTTGCTTTGTGAACTACTATCTGTTTTATTTTGGTTTGTATTTGTATTAGTTGATGTAATTTTAGTAACTGTTCCAACTTCTACAACTTGATATCCATATACAGTCTTAATATCTTCTCCACTTCCCATTATCCATAAATAATATAATCCATCTTGTTCTGGAAGTTGACCATTTGAAATTCTCATTTGGGAATTATTAAAACCTTTATATTGTAAACTTTGCCATGTAGTATCATTTAAACTAGGTTTGTCTTTGATAGTTGCTAAATTTAATCCACTTAAATCATGGTTTTTATCTATGTAATTATCTACTATATTTTTATCTGTTATTTTTTTCCAACATATTTGAATATTGGAATTTAATATTCCATATGGTTTACCTATACTATATGCAGGATTTCCAAGCACTTTGCGATCATAGAATGCATCTTTTGTTAATGTATATGCTTTTAATAATGGTAATGTTAAATCTACTGTATAATCTGTTACTATATTTGTAGATGCTCCAACTTTTTTTATGCTTACATATGCTGTGTCTGTTGCTTTTAATACTGCTAATTGATTTTTTTCTGATACATTTACATTTATTACTATTTCGCCTGTACTATAACTTGGTGCTGTTACATCATACCAATTTATAATATTTGTTCCTTTTGTTTTTTCTATTGCCCACTGATAACTTGATCCATTATCTAATTTTAATCCACTAAATAGTAATCTAACTGAACCATCTGTTGATGGTACTGATTTTTCTACCTTTATGTCAGTAGCATTTGATATTGTTAATATTAACATTATAATTGCAAATACAATTATTGATAATATTATTTTTTGTTTTTTCATTTAAAATCTCCTTTCATTTTAAATGCACAAAAGCAAGAATAATAACTACACTAAAAAATAGCATAGTTTATTATTCTTGCTTTAACTCTTTATCATTTTTAATTTATTAACTAAGTTACATGTGTGTGTGTGTGTGTGTGTGTGTGTACTGCCACAAGGCTTTCAACAATTTTTAATTTGTGCATTTACTTTTATTTTCCTTTTTTATTTTTTTAAATTATATATTAATGTTTATTTTTTTGCAATAGTTTAATATAAAGTAATATTTTTGTAATAATATTGTAATATTTTTGTAAAAATACATTACTAAAGGTCCATGCAGGATAAATAATTATTCTTTCAAAGCCGGTAGGAAGACCCCAGCTATGTTTACGCAGGCATTTGAAAAATAATTAATTCATCCGTTGCAGGACTAACTATAAATTATAATATTTAAAAATATTTAGGTTTTAATATATTATTGTTTTTGAACTAAGTTCAATAATTTTTTCCATATTATCATCTTTAGCTGCTTTATTCTTTCGTATTGCTCCACATTTTTTACATTTATAAATTATTACATATCCTTTTTTGCTATCTATTTCTAATCCAATTGGCTCTAATAATCCATGGCATTTCTCAGTTCTATCTCCCGGATTAATATCTACATGTTTTGAATACAAACACTTAGAGCAATGATTTCTACAAGAATATCCTAGTTTGCTGACTTTTTCTCCACAATTTTCACATATAAATTCCTCATCGATTTCTGTAAATTTACTATTTTCTAACATATAATTTTCCTTTACAACATATTTAAGTTTTAACAATATTCCATAAACCTAAACCCTTTAAATTTAATATTATTATTCTTTTAAATACTAATATTCAAAACTTCCACCACCCAAAAATTCTTTTAATAATGAATTATTAGGTATTTTCTCGCTTTTAATTGGCTCAAAATATTTTAATATATTCATAATTCTAGTTGCTTCTGCATGCTCTATTGATTCTTCATCTATCTCTTCTAGCAATTTCATTGCAATCTCTTTTAATGCTGCTAATTCATATATTAAAGATGTATTAAATATACAATTAGCATCTTCTTGAAATGGAAATATATTTTTCTCTTCTCCTCTATTAACACTATTCCAAGCTGAAATTGTATGCTTTGCAGAATATCCTCTAAATTGATAATCTCTTACTATTCTTCTTACTAATCTTGTGTCTGTTGTTGATATTCTATTAAATCTATCCATGTTTAATACTGTTAATGCACTTATATATATTTTATATTTTTGTTCTTTAGGTATACTACTAGTTAATTTATCATTTAAGCAATGAATTCCCTCTATTACTAGAACTTCATCTTCAGCTAACTTCATTTTTTTACCATTATATCTTTTAGTTCCCTTCAAGAAATCAAATTCTGGTACTTCTATTTCTTCTCCATTTAATAATTTTGTTAAATGATTATTAAACAATTCTAAATCAATTGCTTCTATACATTCAAAATCATATTCTCCATTTTCATCTTTTGGATTTTCTGACCTTTCTACAAAATAATTATCCACAGATATAGTAACAGGTTTTAATCTATTTAATCTTAATTGAATTCCTAATCTTTGGGCAAAAGTAGTTTTTCCTGAAGAAGATGGACCTGCAATTAATATCATTTTAACATTTTCATTTCTAGCAATTTGATCTGCAATTCCAGCTATCTTTTTTTCATGTAATGCTTCTTCTAACATTATTAAATCTTCAATTTTTTCATCTTTAATTAATCTATTTAATTTATATATTGTATTAACATTTAAAACTTTATGTATTTCATCATACTCATCTAATGCCCATGCTAATTTTTTAGTATCTTGGTATTTGGGTATCTCTGTTGGATTTTTAGAATTTGGATATCTTAACAAAAATCCACCTTTATATTTTACAATATCAAACAATTTAACACTTCCAGTTGTATTAGATAATGTTCCATAACAATAATTATAATATCCTTCACAGTGATACATATAAATTTCTTTGTTATTTTTTATATCAAATTGTAATCTACCTTTATAAGTATTAGTCTCTTCATAAAATTTTTCTGCTTCTTTTCTATTCATAGTAACTTTTTTTATTTCTAAATTACTATTAATTATTTCGCCCATTCTACTTTTAACAACATTTAGCATTTGGTTTGTAACTTTCATATTTTCTATATCACAAAACATAGAATTTGATAATTGGTAATTTACAGAAACTTTAGCTTCTGGATAGCATTCTTCAAACGCTTTTCCTAAAATATATACCAATGTTCTCCTATATATTTTCATTCCTTCTTTAGTTGAAATATCGATTAACTCAATAGTTCCATCATGCTCTATTGTAAAATTTAGGTTTTGATATTCGTTATTAAAAGTAGCACCAATTACTTGGTATTTACTTTTAATAATTTCATCTTTTAATAATTCTGCAATAGTAATTTTATTATCAATTTTAAATTCTTTATCTTTAAATAGTATCTTCATTTTTTATCCTCTTAATAATAGTATTTGCAATCAATTTATAACTTATAATTCACATTAAAAATGATTGCATAAGAAAACTAATGTGAATTATTTAAGTATATTATATTTTGTACTATTACATTTTATATTATAAATAACTATAAGTCAATTTTTTGTTATATATTTATTTTATTTGGATATACTTAAAGTATATAAAATAATTGTTAGAGTATATTACTCAAATGGAGGTTGTTATGGAATTTGAAAGAATTAATTCAATATTAAATAATGATGAAAAATTTGACGTTTTTTATAATGAACGTCCTGTTTGGATTCAAGGAATCAATAAAGACGTTGCAAAAGTTGGATTTATAGATACATACGAGGAAAAAGATGTATTTATAAAAGATTTATATGAAAGAAATTTATAGTCGTCAAGCTACCTGTAATAGAATAATTTATTATTTATAACCGCCAAGCTACCTGGTAATAGGACATTTTCGTTTTAGGTACTTCCTAAAAGGATACCTCCTAAAACGAAAAGTGCTATCACCACGCGTGGCTTCTCTACAAGTTAAAAAAATATATATTTTTAATTTTATAGAGTAGTCACGCGTGTCAATAGCGTTTTTCTTTTGAGCCTGCCGAAAAAGAAAACACCCTATTGACAGGTAGCTTGACGGCTATATATTTTGTGTATCATTAAATTATAACTTTTTCTTCTATCCATGAATTTAATTCATCAATTTTTACTCTAACTTGCTCCATAGTATCTCTATCTCTTATTGTAACCGTATCATCTTCTAATGTATCAAAATCAATTGTAACACAATAAGGTGTTCCAATTTCATCTTCTCTTCTATAACGTTTTCCTATACTTCCTGCTTCATCATAATCACACATGAAATCTTTAGAAAGCTTTTCATATACTTCTTGTGCTTTATCTGATAATTTTTTAGAAAGTGGCAATACAGCTACTTTATATGGTGCCAACGCAGGATGTAAATGTAAAACTGTTCTTACATCTCCTTCGGCAATTTCTTCTTCATCATAGCTGTTACATAAAAATGCTAATGTTACTCTATCTGCTCCAAGTGATGGCTCTATACAATATGGCACATATTTTTCATTTGTTTCTGTATCTAAATATGTGAAATCTTCCTTCGAAACATTCATATGACTTTTTAAATCAAAGTCTGTTCTATCTGCAATTCCCCATAATTCTCCCCATCCAAATGGGAATAAAAATTCTATATCTGTTGTTGCATTACTATAGTGAGATAATTCCTCAGGTGAATGATCTCTTAATCTGATATTTTCTTCTTTTATTCCTAGATTTAAAAGCCAATTTTTACAAAATTCTTTCCAGTATGAATGCCATTCCAAATCAGTTCCTGGCTTACAGAAAAATTCTAGTTCCATTTGTTCAAATTCTCTTGTTCTAAATGTGAAATTTCCTGGTGTTATTTCATTTCTGAAAGATTTACCTATTTGAGCAATTCCCATTGGTAATTTTCTTCTTGTTGTTCTCATAACATTTTTAAAGTTTACAAATATACCTTGTGCTGTTTCTGGTCTTAAATATATTTCTGCTTTAGCATCTTCTGTAACTCCTTGAAAAGTTTTAAACATTAAATTAAATTTACGTATATCTGTAAAATTATGTTCTCCACAATTAGGACAACAAATATTATTATCATCCATAAATTTTATCATTTCTTCGTCTGTCATACCATCTGCAATCATATCTTTTCCACTATCATGTGCCCATTCTTCTATTAATTTGTCTGCTCTATGTCTTGTTTTACATTCCTTACAATCTATAAGTGGATCTGAAAATCCTCCAACATGACCTGATGCAACCCATGTTTGTGGATTCATTAAAATTGCTGCATCTAATCCTACATTATATTTGCTTTCTTGTATGAATTTCTTGCTCCATAATTTTTTTACATTATTTTTTAATTCTACTCCTAAAGGCCCATAATCCCAAGTGTTTGCTAGTCCTCCATAAATTTCTGATCCAGGATAAATATATCCTCTGTTTTTGCATAATGCAACTAATGTGTCCATTGATTTTAACATAATAATTCCTCCTTTATATTTAATAGATATAAGAACAAATCGGACTATTTATAACATTGTTTCTGTTATAAGCATTTTAAAGTATGCGTCTTTCATAATATATCAAAAAAACTTTCATACCTAGCCCAATTTGCTAGGGACGAAAGTTTAAATTCCGCGTTTCCACCCTAATTCCTAAGGATTTTCCTTAGACACCTTAATTAAATTTGCTCCAAAGCTCCACCATGTTTAATTATTGCAAGTATTTCAGCAATATAACTTGCTCTCTGTAAATAATTTTATAACACTTCTTCTTTTTCATCACAAAATATTTATTTTCATATATAATACAATAAACAAATAAAAAAATCAATATATTTTATTAAAATTATTGCAAAACAAAAAATTTTATGCTAATATAATATAGTCACTTAGGGGTATAGTGTTAATGGTAGCACATCGGTCTCCAAAACCGCCTGTGTGGGTTCGAATCCTACTACCCCTGCCAAATTTATATCTAATATCATTCAAAAAAGATTTTATCAAATTTTTATTAAATCTAAAATTATAAATTCTAATTTTTCAGAGGTGATTTTTATAAAAAAATTATTTATTTCGATTATTGTCTTAATAATCTTTATTTGTGTTTTCTTTATTCCTACAATACTTTCAAATGAAATTAATTTTTCTAATACTATTAAAGGAGAAATTTTAGATTTTAACCCTAATGGATTTGTTTGGCCTGCACCTGGATATACAAGAATAAATTCTCATTTTGGAAAAAGAACTGCTCCTACAGCTGGTGCTTCTACATTTCATAAGGGTGTTGATATTGGTGCTCCACAAGGTGCTAAACTTATTGCAGTTGCTGACGGAGAAATTACCTTTACTAGTTTTTTAGGTGGTGGTGGCTATACAATAACTATTACGATAGGCAATATGAAAGTATCTTACTGTCATTGTTCTCCCAACTATATAGTTAAAGTTGGAGATTTCGTTAAACAAGGACAAGTCATTGGAGAAGTTGGTCCTAAAAATGTATATGGTGTAGCTGGAAATCAATACAAAGACTCTAACGGAAATCCTACAAACGGTGCAACTACTGGTCCTCACCTTCATTTAGGAATTAGAATAAATAATAACTATGTAAATCCTTTGAATTATTTCTAATAATTCAATAAAAATATATAAAAAATTATTAAAAATAAGAAAAAGTATTTGGATGATTAAAGTTGCAGTTAGAAATTCTTATCAAACAAAAAAGAGCTAGAAACCTCTAACTCTACATATCATCATCTTCTTCCTCTTCCTCATCTTCATCTGCGCAACCATGACAGTGTGAACAATGTCCTCCACACTCATCATTTTCCAATCCGTCAGACCAATCTAACTCTATTATATTCTTACATTCTGGGCATTGAACTTCAGTCCTATTATCGTCTTCATCTATTACAAACTCATTTTCACAATAAGGACAAATTATTTCAAAATCAAATCCATCTTCTACATAAATATCATTTTCTATATTATTTACAATACCTTGTACTTTATTAAATTTTTCTTCTAATTCATCTTGTCTTTTAACAATAGATTCAACTTTTTCTTCTTTGAAATTTATTATTTCATCTAATTGTTGTAAAATATTTGTAAATAAATCTGCTGCTCTATCTTTAATATATTCTAAGTCTTTTGGATTTTCAATATTTTTTTCTATATCCTCCATAAAACTCTTATATTCTCTTTTTAAGTCTGACATATTATCACCCTTCTTTTTAAACTCTTTCCATATATTCACATGTTCTTGTATCAATTCTTAATACATCACCAATATTTACAAACATAGGAACTTGTAATTCTAATCCTGTTTCTAATTTTGCTGGCTTACCAGATGTTGTAGTTGTATTCCCTGCAAATCCTGGCTCTGTATATGTAACTTCTAATTCAACAAATATAGGTGGCTCTACTGCAAATACTTTACCTTTATATGAAAGCATTGTAACTTCTATATTTTCCTTCAAATATTTTAAACAATCACCTAATTGATCTTCATTTAACGGTGTTTGTTCATATGTTTCATTATCCATAAAATAATATAATCCACCATCGTTATATAAATATTGCATTTTTTGTTTTTCTATTTCTGCTGCTGGATATTTATCTGATGGATTAAAAGTTTTTTCAATTACTGCTCCTGAAATTACATTTCTTAATTTAGTTCTAACAAAAGCCGCTCCTTTTCCTGGTTTTACATGTTGAAATTCTACTACTCTAAATACATTTCCTTCCATTTCAAATGTTGTTCCATTTCTAAAATCTCCTGCTGAATATACTGCTGCCATATATATTTCCCCTTTCAAATTAATTATTATATTTTTACTTTAACTATTTTACACTATTTTATTAAAAAAATCAACAGTAATTTCAATATTGTAGAGTAGTCACGCGTGTCAATAGCGTTTTTCTTTTGAGCCTGC